>NZ_CAUPYL010000233.1:0-3517 GCF_963515265.1 uncultured Frigoribacterium sp. | reverse complement strand
CCCCCGAAGCCCGCGGCCACGCCCAGGAGGACGCCGAGGCCCGTGCCGATCACCGTCGCCGCGGCCCCGATCGCCAGGCTCGCGCCCGCTCCGTGGACGATGCGGGTCCAGATGCCGCGGCCGGACTCGTCCGTGCCGAGGGGGTGCGCGAGCGAGGGGGCCGTGAACGCGTCCGTCGGCGAGACGGCCAGGGGATCGGCGGGGGCGAGCAGCCCCGGGGCCACCGCCGCCACGACGACGAGCGCGAGGGCGACGGCGGCGACGACCTCGGGGACGCGGAGGCGCGTGCGAGGCGACCGAGTGCGGAGCGGTTCACGCGCCGGCCGCGTGCTCGACACTGCGCTCACGACGCCCGCACCCGAGGGTCGACGAGCCGCTCGGCCAGGTCGCCGAGGGCCACGACGACCACGTACGAGAGCGCGGAGACGAGGGCCACGCCGGTGACGAGCGGGATGTCCCGCAGGGTCACCGCCCCGAGCAGGGTGCGGCCGAGGCCGGGCCGGGCGAAGACGGACTCGACGACCACCGCCCCGCTCAGCAGCGAGCCGAAGGCCCAGCCGGAGAGGGCCAGGCCGGGCAGGGCGGCGTGCCGCAGCAGGTGCCGCCCGAAGAGCCCGGAGGTCGACTCGCCCCGGGCCCGGGCGGAGAGGGCGAACGGCGACGACGCCGCGTCGAGCAGGGAGTCGCGCGTCACCTGGCCGAGGAACCCGGCGACCGGCACGGCCAGCGTCACCACCGGCAGCACGAGGCCGATCGGGGTGCCCGTGCTCACCGGGGGCAGCAGGCCGAGCTGGGTGCTGAGCACCAGCACGAGCACGCTGCCCAGCCAGAAGTGCGGCACCGCGGCCGCCACCACCTCGAGGCCGGACGAGACGGCGGCGGCGACCCGGCCGCCCAGGGTGGCCCACCAGGCGGTCCCCAGCGCGATCAGCCAGGCGACGGCCAGCGCGCACGCCGCCAGCACGACCGTGCCGGGCAGCTGGTCGAGCAGCAGCGCGCCGACGTCCGTGCGGAGCGAGTACGAGGTTCCGAGGTCGCCGGTCGCGAGACGGCCGAGCTGGGCCAGGTACTGCAGGAGGAGGGGGTCGTCCAGCCCGTACTGCTCACGCACCAGTGCCAGCGCCTCGGCCGACGCCTGCGACCCCGGACCCCCGAGGATCGCCTCGGCGGGGTCGCCGGGCACCAGCCGGATCGCGAAGAAGACCATGGTCGCGACCGCCCAGAGAACGACCACGCCGCCGACGACGCGACCGGCCAGCCACCGGGCCGCCGCTGCCGCGCGCCCGCGCCTCCTGCGCTCGGGCCTCTCGGGCGACGCGTCGTCCGTGGTGGGGGGAGCGGTCGAGGAGGCGCGGCTCGCCGCGTCGTCGCGCCCCGGCTCAGTCGGTACGGGAAGCGTCATACAGGGTGACGGCCGAGACCGGCGGCAGGGCGCGGACGCCGGTCACCGACGAGCGCACGAGGTAGTGGTTCTGCTGGTCGTAGAGCGGCAGCACCGTGTAGCTCTCGAGGACGATCTGCTGGGCCTGCCGGTAGAGGTCGGCCCGCTCGTCGGGGTCGCTCGTCTGCGCGGCGTCGGTCAGCAGCTGGTCGAGGGCAGGATCGCTCAGCTGCGCCAGGTTGGCGAAGTAGCCGCTCGGCGCGGGCGTGATGCCGGCCGTGTCGTAGAGGATCCGCAGCACGTCGGGTCCGACCTTCGTGTACGGAGCGCTGACCAGGTCGTAGTCGTTCTCCGCGAGGGCGCCGTACCAGCTCGACAGGTCGAGGGGAGACAGCACGACCTCGATGCCCAGCTGCTTCGCGCCGGCCTGGATCTGCTCGAAGAGCGACTGCTCGGCGGGGATCGACTGGTTCGTGCTCACGGGGAACTCGAGGGAGAGGCGCTCGCCGCCCTTGGTGCGGTAGCCGTCGGCGTCGCGCTCCGTCCAGCCGGCCTCGTCGAGCAGGTCGCCGGCGGCGTCGGGGTCGACGTCGAACAGCGACTCGTCCGAGTACGCGAGCGGCTCGACGCTCGAGAGGGGCGAGTACGAGCGCTCCGCCGTGCCGAAGAAGAGCGAGTCGATGCCGTCGTTCACGTCGACCCCGGTGATGAAGGCCTGTCGCACGCGCTCGTCGTCGAAGGGCGCCTTGCCCGAGTTCAGCTCGATCCGGTTCGCGGCGCCGGGCCGGGGCGCGTCGATCTCGTCGAGCGAGTCGTCCTTCTCGGCCGCGACGAGGGTGTCCGGCTGGACGTTGTCGATCACGTCGACCTGGCCGGCCTGGAGGGCCGCGTAGCGGGCGGCGGAGTCCGGGATGAAGCGCCAGACGACCTCGTCGAGGTGGGCGGGGCCGTCGTGGGAGGCGTCGGCGGGCGGCGACGAGTAGTCGTCGTTGCGGCTCAGCACCACGCGGTCCTGCTTGGTCCAGGACTCGACCACGAACGGGCCCGTGCCGACGGGCGACTCGCAGTTCGCCTCCTGGGAGCGCCCGAGCGCCTCCGGAGACTCCATGGCGAGCCACGGCTGCGTCAGCGACTCGAGCAGCGCGCTGTCGGGCTCGCTCAGGTCGAAGCGGGCGGTCCGGGCGTCGACGGCCTCGACGCCGGTGACCTTCTGAAGGGCGAGGTAGCCGGTCGACGAGAGCGTCTCCGGGTCCTGCAGGTGCGCGACGTTCGCGGCGACGGCTGCGGCGTCGAAGGGCGTGCCGTCGGTGAACGAGACGCCGTCGCGCAGGGTGAAGGTCCAGCTGAGGCCGTCGTCCGATTCCTGCCACGAGTCGGCGAGCCACGGCACGATCTCGCCCTCCGAGTCCTTCGACACGAGCGACTCGAGGTACTGCGTCGAGACGAGCGCCTGCGGGTAGTTGCCGCCGACGTGCGGGTCGAGGCAGGTGGGCTCGGCGTCGCCCGTGGCATAGGTCAGGGTGCCGCCGGCCCGCGGGGCCCCGTCGTCGGACGAGTCGCCGCCGGAGGCGCAGCCCGCGAGCAGCAGGGCGCCGGCCGAGGCGAGGGCGAGCAGGGGGAGTGAGCGCGTGCGCATGGGGCTCCGGAGGTGTGCGACGGGGTGGGGTGGCTTGTTGAACTGGGTGCAACAATGCCGTGGACGAGTCTAGCGGCATGATTGACCCCATGTCAGACGAGACGACGTCCCGCAGCGCCCGGCCCTCGGGGCGGCCGCGTCGGTCGTCGGCCGACGTCCTGGCCGACGCCGCGGCCGAGCTGTTCCTCGAGCAGGGCTGGTCCCGCACGACGGTGGACCAGATCGCGCAGCGGGCGGGGGTGAGCCGCGGCACGTTCTTCAACTACTTCGAGTCGAAGGCCGACACGTTCTGGCTCGACCTGGACGCGACCGCGGCGGGCCTCGGGGACGTCCTCCGCGCCTCCTCGGGCGCGTCGCCGGTGCGGAGGGTCGAGGCGGCGCTGGTGCAGCTGGCGGCCGCGCACCCTGCCGACCGTGTGCCGTGGGCGCTCACCCAGTCGGACGCGATGGGCCTCGGCGACGACCTCGTGTCGTCGGCGGCCGTGCGCCTCGTCCGGGTC
>NZ_CAUPYL010000232.1:0-3565 GCF_963515265.1 uncultured Frigoribacterium sp. | reverse complement strand
GCCGCGGCCGCCGTCGCGCGCGACCCGGCGCCCGGTGCCGGCGCCCTGGCAGGCCCGTGCACGTCGTCAGGCCCGGACGGCGAGGAGGCGCGCCGTGACCTCATCTCAGATGTCGCGACGCGCAGTCGCCCACGTCGCTGCAGCGGTCGGCACGACGAGCCACGTGGCGAGGACGGCGAGGTCGCGGCCCAGGTCGGCGGCGGGCTCCGTGCCGGAGAAGACGTGGCTCATGGTCGTCTCAGCGTACGTGAGGAGCAGGGCGAAGAAGTCGACGTCCTGGCCGGCGGTCAGCAGCACCACCGCGACGGGGAGCACGAGCAGCACGCCGAGGACGATGGCGATCGCCCCGGCCGAGCTGCGGACGAGGGTGGCGACCATCACGGTGAACACGGTGAGCACGGCCAGCCACGCCGCCGCGGCGCCGACGGCCTGGAGCACGGCGGGGTCGACGAGCGACGTCCGCAGGCCCGTGCCCCGCAGCACGAGGCTCGACGCGGCCCACGCCGCGGCCGACGACGCGACCGACAGCGCGACGGCGGCGCCGGCCGCGACGAGGGTCTTCGCCGCGAGCACCGGAAGTCGCCGGGGCACGGCGGAGTAGGTGGTCCGCTTCTGGCCCGTCGCGAACTCCTGGGTGACGAAGAGCACGACCAGCACGGCGACGAACAGCTCACCGACCGTCGTCGCCGGCGCCATCGTGCGGAGGGTGGTCGCCACCCCGCCCGCCAGCGCGCCGGCAGGGTCGGAGGCGTCGGTGAGGGCGACGGCGGCGCTCGCCGCAGCGGACAGGACGACGGTCAGGGCGGCGATCAGCCAGGTCGAGCGGACGCTCGTCAGCTTGGTCCGCTCCGACCAGGCAACGCGGGCGAAGGTCAGGCGTGGTGCTCGGTCGAGCGGGCTGAGGAGGGGTGCGGTGGTGGTGGTCACGAGGTGTCTCCGATCGGGAGGGAGGGGCGAGGAACGAGGAAGGAGGTGGGGGAGAGGAGGGGGTCGAGCGGGCGCAGGTCGGAGCTGCGGGGCCGAGTCAGGTCGAGGACTCAGGAGGCGTCGGTCACGAGGACCCGGCAGCGCCCGTCCCCGAGGCGGCCCCGTTCATCACGCCTGAGTCCTCGACCCGGACCGGTACTCGACCGAGTCGTGGGTGAGGCCGAAGAAGGCGTCCTCGAGCGACGTCTGGGTGGGCGTCAGCTCGAACAGCAGCACGCCGGCCGGCGCGGCCGCGCGGGCGATCTGCTCGGCGGTCAGCCCCGCGACCTCGACACGGTCGGCGGACAGGTGGGTCACGGTGCCGCCGAGCGGGCGGAGCAGGGCCTCGAGCTGGCCGGCCGAGTCGGTCCTGACGGCGACCCTGCCGCCTCCCTGGCCGGCGAGCACGTCGGCGACGGAGGCGTCGGCGATGACCCGGCCCCGGCCGAGGACGACGAGGTGGTCGGCCGTCTGGGCCATCTCGCTCATCAGGTGGCTGGAGAGCAGCACGGCGCGGCCCTCGGCGGCGAGGGAGCGGCAGAGCTGCCGCACCCAGATGACGCCCTCGGGGTCGAGTCCGTTCACGGGCTCGTCGAGCACGAGCGTGTCGGGGTCGCCGAGCAGGGCGGTCGCGATGCCGAGCCGCTGGCCCATGCCGAGCGAGAAGGTGCCGGCGCGCCGCCGGGCGACGGACTCGAGGCCGGCGAGGCCGATGACCTCGTCGACGCGGCGCTCGGGGATGCCGTGGGTGCGGGCCACGGTCCGCAGGTGGTCGCGGGCCGTGCGCCCGGGGTGGACGGCTCCGGCGTCGAGGAGGACCCCCACCTCCTGCAGGGGAGCCGGGCTGTCGGCGTACCGCTTCCCGTTCACGGTGACCGTGCCCGAGGTCGGTCGGTCGAGGCCGACGATCATCCGCATGGTGGTCGACTTTCCGGCGCCGTTCGGCCCGAGGAACCCGGTGACGGCCCCCGGGGCGACGGTGAACGAGACGTCGTCGACGGCGAGGGAGGCGCCGTGGCGCTTGGTGAGGTGGCTGGCTTCGATCATGGTCACGACGCTACGGAGCAGTCTCGTCGCCCTCGTCGGAGCACGGTGCCGTCGTCGTGGTACCGCAGTGCCGCCCGTCGCGGGGAGTCATCGGGCTCGGCCCGCGCCTCCGGCCTGTGGCAGTGTCGAGCAGGTGACCGCCGACACCGCCCCGACGCCCCCGCCCGAGACCGCCGCCGCCCCGAAGAAGAGGCTGATCCTCAACCTCTTCGAGATGAACTGCGTCGGCCACATCACGCACGGCCTCTGGCGGCTCCCCGGCAACCACCGTCGCGAGTACACCGACATCCGCTACTGGACCGAGCTCGCGCGGCTGGCCGAGCAGGGCGGCTTCGACGCCGTGTTCCTCGCCGACGTGCTCGGCACCTACGACGTCTACGGCGACAGCCCGGCGCCGGCCCTGCTCGAGGGGATCCAGGCGCCTGCGAACGACCCGATGCTCGTCGTGCCGGCGATGGCCGCGGTGACCGAGCACCTGGGCTTCGGCGTCACCGCGTCGACGAGCTACGAGCCGCCCTTCGCGTTCGCGCGCCGCATGTCGACGCTCGACCACCTGACGGGCGGCCGCGTCGGCTGGAACGTCGTCACCTCGTACCTGCCGTCGGCCGCGCGCAACTTCGGGCTCGACGACCAGATCCCGAAGGAGGAGCGCTACGCCCGGGCGGCCGAGTACCTGGACGTGCTCTACAAGCTCTGGGAGGGCTCGTGGGAGGACGACGCCGTCGTCGCCGACCCGTCCGCCGACGGCCTCGTGCCCGGCTCGGGTGTGTACACCGATCCGTCGAAGGTGCACACCATCGACCACGAGGGCCGCTTCTACAAGGTCGCCGGGCCGCACCTCAGCGAGCCGTCGCCCCAGCGCACGCCCGTGCTGTTCCTCGCGACCGCGTCGCCGACGGGTGTCGAGCAGGCCGCCCGCAACGCCGAGGTGGTCTTCACCGGCGGACGTGCCGTGGCCCGTGTCGCCGAGGCCACCCGCGCCGCGGCCGTCGAGGCGGGACGGGCGGCCGAGGACGTCCGCTTCATCGTGCAGGCCGGCGTGATCACGGCCGAGACCGAGGAAGCGGTGGCGGAGAAGCTGGCCCTCTACCGGTCGTTCGCCAGCGAGCAGGGCGCGCTCGTCCACCGCAGCGTGCCCTTCGACGCGCCGTCGCACGACCCCGCGACAACGGTGCGCGAGGCCCTCGTGGCGGAGGGGCGCCTCGAGCACCCGGGGGCCGCCTCCTTGCCCCTCGACATCACCGTCGGCGAGCTGATCGCGAGCGTGGACGAGGCCTGGGGCGGCGCGTTCTTCGTCGCAGGCACACCCACGGTCGTCGCCGACGAGATCGAGCGCTGGCTCGACGAGGAGGGGATCGACGGCATCAACCTGCGGCAGTACCACTCCTACGACACGCTGCGCGACTTCGTCGAGCTGGTCGTGCCCGAGCTGCGCCGTCGCGGCCGCGTGCGCCAGGCGTACGTGCCGGGCGAGACGCTGCGCGAGCGCTACACGGGGGGCGGGCCGCGCCTCCCGGCGTCGCACCCGGCGGCGACGTACCGGCGCTAGGCG
>NZ_CAUPYL010000231.1:0-3630 GCF_963515265.1 uncultured Frigoribacterium sp. | reverse complement strand
GCGCGCCGGGGCGCCGGGGGCGCGCCCCCCGGCCGCCGAGGTCGAGGGCGACGGCGACGGCGACGTCCCCCCGCCCGACGAGGTCGCGGTCGCCGCGTACCGCGACCTGCACGTGCGGCTCATCGGGGGGGACCCACGGGCCCTGGCCCGCGCGGTCGGCGGGAGCGTCGACGTCGTGGTGCACGGCGGCGACGTCACCGACGAGGGCCGGGTCGAGTTGCTGACCTTCGTGCGCGAGCAGAGCGTGACGGTCACGGCTCACCGGTCGGGGCTCGTGGACCCCGAGCTGCGCGACCTGAGGATCTGAGCGGCCCGGTGTCCGGGCCGGGCCCCCGGCCGGCCCGGCTGCGGATTTGAGCGGGCTGCAGTCCTGGACGGCGTCTCTGCGGCCCGTCCTCCTGCCCGCGACCCCCCCCGTAATTTGAGAGTGATCCGCCCCGTCGAGGGCGGTCTGCCCCGCCGGCCGCCCTCGAGACCACGGATCTCTCTCGCTTTGACCCCTCGCGCCCGTCTCCCGCGGGAAATGCCGACCGACGCGCCCGCTCAGCGCCCTCGATGCCCGGATCTCACACTATTCGGGGCGCCGCTGTCGGCATTTGCGGAGGCGGAAGCGGAGGAGGGGGTGGGGGCGGGGGGCGGGGGGGGGCTGGTGGGGGGGGGGGGGGGGGGCGCGGGGGGGGGCTGCGGGGGGGGGGGGGGCTACGGCGGTGGGGGTGGGGGTGGCGGAGGCGGAGGAGGGGGTAGGGGCGGGCGCGGCGCGGTCGGCTTCTGAGGAGGCGAGGCGGGGGTGCCCAGGCGCGGGTGCCGCCGGCCTCAGGCCGTGCGGCGGCTGATCAGCTTCGACAGCACGATGGCGCTGCGGGTGTGGTCGACGTTCGGGGCGTTGCGCACCCGCTCGAGCGCCTCCTCGAGGGAGGGGATGTCGCGGCTGCGCATGTGCACGATCGCGTCGGCGCTGCCCGTGACGGTGCCGGCGTCGACGACCTCGGGCACCGTGCTGAGGATGCGCTGCAGCTCGGCGGGCGAGACCGTGCCGCGGCAGAACAGCTCGACGAACGCCTCGGTGCCGAGGCCCTCGACGGCCGGGTCGACCTGGACGGTGAACCCCTTGATGACGCCGTCCGCCACCAGGCGGTCGACGCGGCGCTTGACGGCCGAGGCGCTGAGGCCCACCGACGACCCGATGTCGCCGTAGCCCGCGCGGGCGTTCTGCCTCAGCAGGTCGATGATGCCGTAGTCGAGATTGTCCACATCGGGCACTGTACGCTAATTTCTTGCGCGCAGGGTGATCCAGGCGCACGATCATTGCGTAGAGAGCAGCCAACGTGCGCGTTGTCGGTGTGACACTGAACTCCGTGAGCATCGCCGCCGAGACCGTCCAGCCCTCTCCCGAGGCACCGCAGCCGCCGACCAGACGCGCGTCGCACCGCAGCGTGCTGATGTGCCGGCCCGAGCACTTCACCGTCAGCTACCGCATCAACCCGTGGATGGACCCGCAGGTGCCGACCGACACCTCGCGCGCCGTCGAGCAGTGGCAGACACTCTACGAGACCTACCTCGGGCTCGGCTTCGACGTGCAGCTGATCGACCCGCTGCCCGGCCTGCCCGACATGGTCTACTCGGCCAACGGCGGCTTCGTGCTCGACGGCAAGGCCTACGGGGCGAGCTTCACCTACCCCGAGCGCCAGCCCGAGGGGCCGGCCTACATGGAGTGGTTCGCCGCGGCCGGCTTCGAGGTGGTCGTGCCCGACGAGGTCAACGAGGGCGAGGGCGACTTCCTCCTCGTCGGCGACGTCGTCCTCGCGGGCACCGGGTTCCGCAGCGCGTCCGACTCGCACGCCGAGGTCGCCCGGGTCTTCGGCCGTGAGGTCGTCGGCCTCACCCTGGTCGACCCGAGCTTCTACCACCTCGACACGGCGATCGCCGTGCTCGACCCCGAGCCCGTCGACGGCGTGCACAACATCGCCTACCTCGAGAGCGCGTTCGACGGGCCGTCGCTCGCCGTGCTGCGCGAGCGGTTCCCGGACGCCGTGCTCGTGGGCCAGGAGGACGCCTCGATCCTCGGGCTGAACTCCTACAGCGACGGCTACAACGTCGTGATCGCCGCGGCAGCCACCGGCTTCGAGCGCCAGCTGCGCGAGCGCGGCTACAACCCGATCGGCGTCGACCTGTCCGAGCTGCTGCTCGGCGGGGGCGGCGTGAAGTGCTGCACCCTGGAGCTGCGACGATGACGACCGACACGACCCGCACCTCCTCGGCCCCGGCCGCCGCCACCACCGCGGCGATCGCCGTCGAGGACGCGTCGCTGGCGCACAACTACCACCCGCTGCCCGTCGTCGTGTCGACGGCCGAGGGCGCCTGGGTGACCGACGTCGAGGGGCGCCGGTACCTCGACTGCCTGGCGGCGTACTCCGCCGTCAACTTCGGCCACGGCCACCCGACCCTCGTCGCGGCGGCGCGGGAGCAGCTCGACCGCGTCACCCTGACGAGCCGGGCGTTCCACAACGACCAGCTCGGCCCCTTCGCCGCCGAGCTCGCCGCCCTGCTCGGCAAGCAGATGGTGCTCCCGATGAACACGGGCGCCGAGGCCGTCGAGTCGGGCATCAAGGTCGCCCGTGCCTGGGGCTACCGGGTCAAGGGCGTGCGGCCCGGGGCCGCGAAGATCGTCGTCGCCGCGGGCAACTTCCACGGGCGCACGACGACCATCATCAGCTTCTCCGACGACGAGGAGGCGCGGGCCGACTTCGGTCCGTACACCCCTGGTTTCGTGTCGGTGCCGTACGGCGACTCCGCCGCGCTCGAGGCCGCGATCGACGACGACACGGTCGCCGTGCTGATCGAGCCGATCCAGGGCGAGGCCGGCGTCGTCGTGCCGCCCGCGGCGTACCTGCCCGAGGTGCGTCGGATCACCCGCGAGCGGAACGTGCTCTTCATCGCCGACGAGATCCAGTCGGGCCTCGGGCGCACCGGCGCGACGGTCAGCTGCGACCTCGTCGACGTGGTGCCCGACCTGTACCTGCTGGGCAAGGCCCTCGGCGGCGGCATCGTCCCCGTCAGCGCCGTGGTCGGCGACCGGGACGTGCTCGGGGTGCTGCGGCCCGGCGAACACGGCTCGACCTTCGGCGGCAACCCGCTCGCCGCAGCGGTCGGCCTGGCCGTGGTGCGGATGCTCGCGACCGGCGAGTGGCAGGAGCGCGCGACGCGACTCGGCACGCGCCTCCGCGACGGCCTCGCGGCCCTCGTCGGCTCGGGCGTCGTGACCGTGCGCGGAGCCGGCCTGTGGATGGGGATCGACATCGACCCGGCCGTCGGCACCGGCCGCCAGGTCTGCGAGGAGCTGATGCGCCGCGGCGTGCTCGCCAAGGACACGCACGGCTCGACCATCCGCCTCGCGCCGCCCATCGTGATCACCGAGGAGGAGGTCGACGAGCTCGTGTCGACCCTCGGCGCGGTGCTGCGCGACCTGCGCCGGGGCTGATCGCGGTCGCGGTCCCTCGCGCTGTCCTGGATGTCGGCGTATTCCCGTAGCCCGCGGCGGGTCAGCGCCCGCCCGCCGCGGAGCACGGGAACCCGCCGGACGCGACGGAGACCCGCCGCGGGCGACGGGGACCCGCCGCGGGCGACGGGGAC
>NZ_CAUPYL010000230.1:0-3644 GCF_963515265.1 uncultured Frigoribacterium sp. | reverse complement strand
CGGCGGCCCTGCCGACCGCGCCGACCCCGCCGACCCCGCCGACCGCGCCGACCCTGTCTGCCGCAGCCGTCCTGGCGTCCGTGTGCCCGTCCCCTCGGCCGTCGACCGGTCGTGTCTCGGCCGACCCGGTCTCGGCAGGTTCCGTCCCGACGACTCCCGCCTCGAGCAGCCCGCCGACGAGGGCCGCGCGCTCGCGCATCCCGACCAGCCCGTACCCCGCCGGAGCAGAACTCGCGGGCCCCCGGGGCACCGCGTTCTCGACGACGACGACGAGCCGTCCCTGCCGCACAGTCGTGGCCAGCAGGACGCCGGCGCCCGGGGCGTGCCTGCGGGCGTTGGCCAGCGCCTCCTGCACGGTTCTGTAGGCCGTGACGTCGGCGAGCGGGGCGAGCGTGGGCAGCTCGCCCTCGACTCGCTCGTCGACGACGGTGCCGGCGGCACGGGCCGCGGCGACGAGCCCGCCGACGTCGCGCAGCCCGGGCACCGGAGCGGTGCCGGTGGCGTCGTCGCCGGTCTCGCGCAGGATCCCCACGATCGATCGCAGCGAGTCCAGCGTCTCGCGCCCCTGCGACCGGACGCTGCGGAGCGACTCCTTCGCGCGCTCGGGGTCGACGTCGACGAGGCGCTCGGCGGCGCCCGCCTGCACGACGAGCCCGGTGAGGTGGTGCGCCGCGATGTCGTGCAGCTCGCGGGCCATGCGGGTGCGCTCGGCGGCGACGGCTGACCGGGTCAGCGTCTCGTGGTGCTCCACCGATTCGGCGGCCCGAGCCCGGCTGTCGCTCTCGTGCCGACGCCGCAGCGCGACCCACGAGCCGACGGAGGCGCTGATCCCGTTCACGAGGACGGCCGTCGCGACGAGGGCGAGGGCCTCGACGGCGGCGCCGACGGGGCTGAGGCCGTCGACCCCGCCGAGGCCGCCGAGCCCCGGCTCGGCGCCCAGGAGCTGCTTCGCGGCGCCTGCCGCACCGATCACGGCGCCGACCGTCTCGACGCCGATCGCGACGAGCAGCCAGCCGACCGCCGTGCGCGTCGTGAGCAGGGTGCCCACCGTGTAGGCGGCGACGACGGGCGCCGCCGTCCAGACCGCGAGCCCCGTGGGCAAGACCGTCAGCAGGCCCGCCTGCACGACGCTGATCACCAGCAAGGTCGCCACCGGCCGTCGACGCCTGAACGCCAGTGGCAGGCACTGCACGACGGCGAGCACGAGGACCACCGTGATCTGTGCGGCCGGGATGCTCTTCGACGCCCCGAGGAACTCGCCCGCGCCCACGAGCGAGGCGAGCAGAGCGACCGTGACGAGCGTCCACACCGCGGCCAGGGCGACGTCGCGTCCGAAGGGCGTCCGCACCCCGACCCGGGCGAGCAGCCGACGTGCAGCGGCGAAGCCCGGGCCGGTGCCCTCGCGCCGCGCAGCAGCGGACCCCTCGTGCCGTGCCGCGCCGACGAGGCCGACGACGGCTGCAGAGCGGGCGGAGGAGGAGGTGGTCACGTCCCGAGCATGCCAGGTGCCGTCGACCTCGTGGTCGCGAGGCGCACCTCCCTGTGGGCGGCGCATCAGAAGCTCACGCTCGGGGAGAGGAGACGCCACGTGACGGCGAACACGGCCAGGACGACGAGCGCCACGACGACGAGCACCCGTCCGGTCACCGAGGCCCAGCCCCGTCGCTCACGCACGGCCTGCACGGCGGCGACGGCGGCGGGCACGATCGCGACGACGCCCACCAGCTGGAGCACCTGCACGACGCGGATCGACCCTGCCGAGACGTCGACGAACGACATGGCCTGCCCGGCCACGACCGCCCAGCCGGCGAGGGCGAGCAGCGTCGCGACCTGGCCTATGCGCGACAGCAGCAGCGCGCGGCGGCGGCGTCCGGTCTCGGGACGGCGTGCGGCGACGAGGTCGCGGCGTCCGGTGCGGCGGCCGAGGCCGACGAGCGCGGCGGTCGGCCACGCCACCACCGAGACGAGCAGCACCGCGACGGCGGCGATCACCGACGGCAGCGCCGTCGACGCGACCTGCCAGGGCTGCGCCCGCAGCATCGTGAAGGAGGCGCCCCACGAGATCGCCTGGACGGTCGCGTCGGCGTCGTCCGAGTCGCCGTCGGTCCGCGTCGCGAGCAGCGAGTCGCCGCCCACCTCGCGCCACAGGTGCTCGTCGACCAGCTCGTACACGCCGGTCGTCGTGGCCAGCGGCTTCGGGGTGACCGCGATCGTGCCGTCCGAGCGGGGGACGATCGTCGTCTGGCCGCTCAGGGCGAGCAGCGCGCCCGGGTTCGTGACCGGCGAGCGGGAGGAGGTGTACGTGCCGGCCATCGCGGCGGCTGCGGCGGCGCTGTCGAGCTGACGCGCGCCTCCTTCGGTCTCGTCCGACCCCGGCGACGTCGTCGAGGAGGGGGCGGCGTCTCGGTCGGCTGATCCGTCTCGAGACGGATCAGCCGCAGCAGCGACCGAGTCCGCGCCGGTCCCCGCGAGGTCGGCCTCAGCCGAGGCGTCTCGCAGGTACCGGTCGGCGAAGCCCTGCAGCAGCGTCGTGCGGAGGTCGAGCGTCGCGGTCGGGGTGCGTCCCGAGGCGTTGAACGACACGAAGATGCCCGCGTCGGACTCCGGGAACATCCGCATCGCGCTGTGGAACACCTGCGTGTCGCCGTCGTGCCCGAAGGCCGGGACGCCGGGGGTGCTGTCGTCGAAGAAGCCGAGGTCCATGCGCTGGCCGACGGCGAGGGTGCCGAGCTGGTCGGCCCCGAGCGCGGGGCGGTGCATCTCGTCGAGGGTCGCGGGCTCGAGCAGGGACTGCTCGGCGGGCAGGTCGCCCAGGTGCGCGAGCATGAAGCGCGCCATGTCGGAGGCGGTGGCCGACATCGCGCCGGCGGGCGCGGCGTTCACGACCTCGGTCGGCACGGACGGCGCCGAGTCGTCCGGGTAGCCCTTCGCGAGTCGGGCGTCGAGGTCGGCGGGCAGGGGCTGTGCGAACGACGACGAGGTCATCCCTGCACGGTCGAGGACCTGCTCCTGCACCAGCTCGGCGAACGGCTTCCCGCTCACCCGCTCGGCGACGTAGCCGGCCAGCGTGGCGCCGTAGTTCGAGTACGCGGGAGTCGTGCCGGGCGCGTAGACCTGCGCCGGGGGAGCGGCCGTCACCGCCTCGCGCAGCGTCTTCTCGCTGCCGGGGGTGCCGATCAGGCCGGCGATGACCTCCTCGAAGCCCGCGGTGTGGGTCAGCAGGTGGCGCAGCGTGATCGCGCCCTTCGGGGTGTCGAGGTCGAAGTCGAGGTACTGCTGCACGTCGGCGTCGAGGTCGAGCTCCCCCTGCTCGACGAGCTGCATGATCGCGGTCGCCGAGACGACCTTCGAGACGGAGCCGATGCGGAACAGGGTGTCGTCGGGGTCGACCGGGCGGGCCGGGTCGCCGTCCGTGCCGGTGTCGGCGAGGCCGTAGCCGCGCGCGGTGAGCACCTGACCGTCGGAGACGACGGAGACCGTCGCGCCGGGGATGCCGGTCGTCTGCAGCGCCGAGCCGAGCGCGCCGTCGAGCCAGGCGTCGACGTCGCCCTGCGTGAGGGAGTGGCCGCCGGGCTGGTGCTGGGGGGCCGCAGGAGGCGCGGGCGCGGTGGTGGGGGAGGTCGCGCTGGCTGCGGTGCCGGTGC
>NZ_CAUPYL010000229.1:0-3678 GCF_963515265.1 uncultured Frigoribacterium sp. | reverse complement strand
CCCTCGCCGTCGCGACCTCGTCGGCCGAGGAGGCGGTGGTCACCTGGGCGAGCCTCGCCGCCGGCGGCCTCGTGGCCGCGCTCTGGTCCGACGGAGCCGCCGAGCTCGCTTCGTCCCGCCTCGCCCCCGTGGCCGCACTGCCCGACGGAGACGAGCTGCTCGCCTGCTGCCGCACGTGGCTCGAGCACAACGGCGCGTGGGATCCCGCCGCCCGGAGCCTCGGCCTGCACCGCCACAGCCTCCGCGCGCGGGTGTCCAAGGTCGAGTCCGCCCTCGGGCTGCCGCTCGACGGCTTCGCCGGGCGGGCCGAGCTGTGGGCCCTGCTGCAGGCCGCGGGCGCAGGGGGCGGCACCGGGCTTCGCTGACGGTGGCCCGTGACAGCATGGCCGGATGACGACGAGCAGCAGCGCGGCGAGCACCTCGACCGCCCCTCCCGCACCGACGGACCGTGACACGGCGACCGAGATCGACGCCGAGGCGCTCGAGCTGCTGCGGGCCCTGACCGGCCGTGACGACGCCGTGTTCCACGACGGCCAGCTCGAGGCGATCCGCGCGCTCGTCGCCGACCGTCGTCGCGCCCTCGTCGTGCAGCGCACCGGCTGGGGCAAGTCGGCCGTCTACTTCATCGCGACCCTCCTGCTCCGCCGCCGGGGCGGCGGGCCGACCCTCCTGGTCTCGCCGCTCCTCGCCCTCATGCGCGACCAGGTGGCCGCGGCGAGCCGCGCCGGCGTGCGCGCGGTCGCGGTCAACTCGGCGAACGCGCACGAGTGGTCCGACGTGCAGCAGGCCCTCGCCGCCGACGAGGTCGACGTGCTGCTCGTCTCGCCCGAGCGGCTCAACAACCCGCGGTTCCGCGACGAGCAGCTGCCGGTGCTGGTCGCCCGCCTCGGCATGCTCGTCGTCGACGAGGCGCACTGCATCAGCGACTGGGGCCACGACTTCCGGCCCGACTACCGTCGGCTCGCCGACCTGATCCGCACCCTGCCGACGACGGTGCCCGTGCTGGCGACGACGGCGACCGCCAACGAACGGGTCGTCGCCGACGTCGAGGAGCAGCTGACTGCGGGGCCGGACGACCAGGTGCTGACCATCCGCGGCTCGCTCGCCCGCGCCTCCCTGCGGCTCGGCGTGCTGACGCTGCCGACCTCGCGCGACCGGCTCGGCTGGCTGCTCAGCCACCTCGACGACCTGCCGGGCAGCGGCATCATCTACACGCTCACCGTCTCGGCTGCCGACGACACGGCCCGGCTGCTGCGCGAGGCAGGGCACGCGGTGCGCTCGTACTCGGGCCGTACCGACAACGAAGAGAGGGAGGCGCTCGAGGGCCAGCTGAAGCGCAACGAGCTCAAGGCGCTCGTCGCCACCAGCGCCCTCGGCATGGGCTTCGACAAGCCCGACCTCGGCTTCGTGGTGCACCTCGGGGCGCCGTCGTCGCCCGTCGCCTACTACCAGCAGATCGGCCGCGCGGGGCGCGCGACCGACAACGCCGACGTGCTGCTTCTGCCCGGCACGGAGGACGCCGAGATCTGGCAGTACTTCGCGACCGCCTCCATGCCGTCCGAGGCCCGCGCCTCGGCGGTCCTCGCCGAGCTCGGCGACACGCCGCTGTCGACGCCGGCGCTCGAGGCCCGGGTCGACGTCAAGCGCTCGCCGCTCGAGCTGATGCTCAAGGTCCTCGACGTCGACGGCGCCGTCTCGCGCGTGCAGGGCGGCTGGGTCAGCACGGGTCGACCCTGGGTCTACGACGCTGAGCGCTACGGGCGCATCGGCGAGGCGCGGGTCGCCGAGCAGCAGTCGATGATCGCCTACGAGCGAGCCACGACCTGCCGCATGCAGATGCTCCAGCTCGACCTCGACGACCCTGCCGCCGCGCCCTGCGGGCGGTGCGACGTCTGCGCCGGCGCCTGGTACCCGAGCGAGATCGGCGGCGAGGCCGCGGCGTCGGCCTCGACCTCCCTCGACCGGGTCGGCGTCGAGATCGAGCCGCGGGCCCAGTGGCCGACGGGCGCCGATCGGGCCGGCGTGCCCGCCAAGGGCAAGATCGCCGAGGGCGAGCGCGTCGAGACCGGCCGCGCCCTGGCCCGCCTCACCGACCTCGGCTGGGGCACGACGCTGCGCCAGGTCTTCGCGGCGGGCGCCGAGGACGCACCGCTCACCAAGGCGCTGCTCGACGGGGTGGTCCGCGTGCTCAAGGAGTGGCCCTGGGCCGAACGTCCGGTCGGCGTCGTGGCGATGCCGTCGGCGTCACGCCCTCAGCTGGTCGGCTCGCTCGCCGAGGCGATCAGCACGGTGGGGCGCCTTCCCCTGCTCGGCTCGCTCAGCCCGACGCGACCGTCAGCCGGTCGAGGCAGCGGAGGAGGCGGCAACAGCGTCTACCGGCTCGCCGACGTCTGGCAGGCGGTCGAGGTCGGTCCCGAGCTGGCGGCCGCGCTGGCCGAGGTCTCGGGGCCCGTGCTGCTCGTCGACGACCTCGTCGACAGCCGCTGGACGATGACGACCGCCGGGCGCGAGCTGCGCCGGGCGGGGGCGTCGGCCGTGCTGCCGTTCTCGCTGGGCGTCGTGGGCTGAGGCTCGCTCGTCGCGGATCGTCGAAGGTCGTCGCGAACCGGCGAGGGCCGTCCGGGCCCGTCGGGGGCTGTCGGCCGGCGAGCTCAGCGCACCGACACCGCGTGCTCGTCCCAGCCCTCCGCGCCGTTGGGCGCGGGCGGCAGCTCGGCCTCCGACTGGACGGTCCCGTCGGCGCTCGTCGCGCGGACGCGCAGGGTGTGCCCGCCCGGCGACGCCGACCAGCGGTAGACCCACTGCACCCAGGTGTCGGGCGAGATCGACTCCGCCAGCTCGGCCTCGTCCCACGCGCCTCCGTCGACCTGCACCTCGACGCGCGAGACGCCCGTGTGCGGGTGCCAGGCGACCCCGGCGACGGCGACCGTGCCGGCGTCGACGGTCGTCCCGGCGGCAGGCACGTCGATGCGCGACTCGAGCTTGACCGGGCCGAGGGCGTCCCAGCCACGTGGGGTCCAGTAGCCCTCGGCATCGGCGAAGCGGGTCACCTCGAGCTCGGTCACCCACTTGGTCGCCGAGACGTAGCCGAAGAGGCCCGGAACGACGAGGCGGGCGGGGAACCCGTGCTCCTGGGGCAGGGGCTCGCCGTTCATGCCGATCGCGAGCAGCGCCTCCGTGTCGTCGTCCTGCAGCACCTCGAGCGGCGTGCCCGCGGTGAAGCCGTCGATGCTGCGCGAGAGGACCATGTCGGCGCCCGCCTGCGGACGGGCCCGCGCGAGCAGCTCCCGGAGCGGGTAGCCGAGCCACAGCGCCGTGCCGATCAGCGTGCCGCCGACCTCGTTCGAGACGCAGCTGAGCGTGGCGGTGTGCTCGACGAGCGGCAGGGCGAGCACGTCCTCGAACGTGAGCACCACCTCCTCGTCGACCAGGCCGTGGATGCGCAGCGACCAGTCCGCGGGGTCGATGCCGGGCACCCGCAGGGCGGTGTCGATCCGGTAGAACTCGTCGTTCGGCGTGATGTACGACGTGAGTCCGTCGACGTCGAGCGAAGCGCCGGCGGGCACTGCCTCCTCGGCGGTCGCCGCGGCGGGCAGGCGCAGGGCCGCGCGCAGCTGCGTCACGTTCGCCCGCGTCGCGTTCCAGGCACGGGCGCCGGTGCCGAGCACGACCGAGGCG
>NZ_CAUPYL010000228.1:0-3706 GCF_963515265.1 uncultured Frigoribacterium sp. | reverse complement strand
CGACTGCTCGCCCCCGCGACGACCGGACTCGCCCTCGGCGCTGCGCGACCGGCTGCGCGAGCCGGGGTTGCGCTCGCGGGCCGTGGCGGCGCCGCCCTCGACGGCGGCCTTCGGGGCCGACTTGAGGCGGCCCTTCGTGCCGACGGGGATGTCGAGGTCCTCGAAGAGGTGGGGGCTCGACGAGTACGTCTCGACGGGCTCGGGCTGGCCCATGTCGAGGGCACGGTCGATGAGGGCCCACTTGTGCAGGTCGTCCCAGTCGACGAACGTGACCGCGATGCCGGTCTTGCCCGCGCGGCCCGTCCGGCCGGCACGGTGCAGGTACGTGTCGTGGTCGTCGGGGACCGTGTGGTTGATCACGTGCGTCACGTCGTTCACGTCGATGCCGCGTGCCGCGACGTCGGTCGCGATCAGGATGTCCTTCTTGCCGGCCTTGAAGGCCGCCATCGCGCGCTCGCGCTGCTCCTGGTTCAGGTCGCCGTGCACGGCGGCGGCGTTGAAGCCGCGGTCGTTCAGCTCTTCGACCAGCTTCGCGGCGGCGCGCTTCGTGCGGGTGAAGACGACGGTCTTGCCGCGGCCCTCGGCCTGCAGGATGCGCGCGATGACCTCGTCCTTGTCGAGCGAGTGGGCCCGGTAGACGACGTGCTTGATGTTCGCCTGCGTCAGGCCCTCGTCGGGGTCGGTGGCGCGGATGTGGATCGGCTTCGTCATGAAGCGGCGGGCCAGCGCCACGATCGGGCCGGGCATCGTCGCCGAGAACAACATGGTGTGGCGCGTCGCCGGCACCTGCTGGAAGATCTTCTCGATGTCGCTGAGGAAGCCCAGGTCGAGCATCTTGTCGGCCTCGTCGAGCACCACTTCCTGCACGCCCTTGAGGTCGAGGAGGCGCTGGCCGGCCAGGTCGAGGAGGCGCCCGGGGGTGCCCACCACGATCTGCGCGCCGGCCTTGAGCTGCTCGACCTGGCCCTCGTAGGCCTTGCCGCCGTAGATGCTGACGACCTTGGTGTCGCGGTTCGACGTGGCCACCACGAGGTCCTCGGCGACCTGCACGCAGAGCTCCCGGGTCGGGACGACGACCAGCACCTTGACGCCGGGCTCGGGGGAGAGGCCGATGCGCTGGACGATGGGGAGGCCGAAGCCGAGGGTCTTGCCGGTGCCCGTCTTGGCCTGGCCGATGATGTCCTGGCCGGAGAGCGCGAGCGGGATGGTCTGGGTCTGGATGGGGAACGGTTCGAGGATCCCCTTCGCAGCCAGTGCGTCGACCATGTCCTGGTCGATCTGAAGATCGGTGAAAGTCACGTAGTTGCCCTGTCTCATGTGTAGGCGGATCGCGGACAGTTTAGCCCGTCGTGCGGCCACGACCCCCGGACCCCGTAAGCTTGCGGCGTGGTGTCATGGAAGGGCCGGAGGTCTCAGCGCGGCGTCCCGTCCATCCAGTGGCCGCGGCCCGCCTCCAAGGCCGTGCCCGTGAACCGGGTCGAGCTCGGCGACTTCACCCCAGACCTCGACGTCTACCTCGGTCAGGCCGCCTACCTTGAGCTGTCCCTCTTCGAGGGCCTCGGCCGTGCCGCGGAGTCCGCCCCGCACGTGCGCGCGCAGCGGATGACCGCCCGTGTGGCCGGCAGCACCCTCGACCGGCACCGGGGCCTGCTCGCCGAGATCGAGCGCACGGGAGGCGACCCGACGGTCTCGATGGAGCCTCACCGCCACGCCGTGGACGAGTTCCGCCGACGCACCGAGGGCGCCGACTGGCACGAGGCGATCCTCGCCTCCTACGTCGCCGCCGGTCTGCTGAACGACGTGTTCGTCCGACTGGCGGCGGGCCTGGCCGCCGACCACCGCGAGCGCATCGTTCGCGTGCTGGAGGCGGGGGACGACGAGTCCGCCATCGTGGCCGAGCTCTCGACGGCCATCGAGGACGACCCGCAGCTCGCCTCGCGCCTGGCCCTGTGGGGCCGCCGACTCGTCGGCGACACGCTGCTCGTGGCCCGCGCGGCGATCTCCGCCTCGCACGAGTCGGCCGACGACGAGCGGCTCGAGCCGGTCTTCACCGAGCTCGTGGCGGCGCACACGCGCCGGATGGACGCACTCGGCCTCACGGCCTGACGGCCTGACGGCACGGCGCCACCGGGCAGCCCTCGCGGCGTCAGCCCCGCATGAGGCGGGCGAGCAGGTCGCCGTCGCGGCGCCTCCTCGCCGTCGCCGCGACGCGGCAGACCACGATCGCGACGACGCCCGACAGCACGAGCGAGACGACCCAGATCCAGCCGCCGTCGGGCGTCAGCCCCGCCAGGAGGAGGACCTGCCAGGCGACGGCCGCGACGGACGCCGCGGCCGCGGGGGCCAGGAGCACCCCGCGGGTGTCGTGGGCCGGCAGCGCGAAGTGGGCGACGAAGCCCAGCAGCGCGCCGCCGAGCACGACGAAGAGGAGCTCCATGTCAGCTGACGAAGCCGACGCGGCGGTTCTCGTCGGAGCCGACCTCGACGTAGGCGAGGGAGGCGGTGGGCACGAGGTAGGTCTTGCCCTTCGAGCCGGCGAGGGTGACGTACGTCTTGCTGCCGTCGAGGGCGTCGGCGACGATCGCCTCGACCTCGGCCGCGGTCTGCGACGTCTCGAAGCTGATCTCACGGGGGCTGTTGGTGATGCCGATGCGAATGTCCACGTCGCCACGATATCCGACCGGGCCCGGTGCGGCCTGACGCGTTCACCGAGAGCGCAAGCGGCGTCGCGGGACCGACCCGCGCCGCTCCTCGGTGTCGGCGGCAGCCGCTAGCGTCGACCACATGGTGACGACCTCCTTCCGCCCGGTCGCGGGCACCGACACCAGGCCGCCGGTCGAGCTCGACGCGTCCCAGCGGGCGGTGCTCGAACTGCCCGACGGCGTCTCCGCCGCGGTGATCGGGGCCCCGGGCACCGGCAAGACGACCGCCCTCGTCGAGTTCGTCGCCGACCGGCTCGAGACCCGGGGCTGGGCACCCGGCTCCGTGACGGCGCTGACGCCGTCCCGCACGACGGCCACGCGCCTCCGCGACGTCCTGGCCTCCCGGCTCGACGTGCCCACCCCCGGCCCGCTCGCGCGGACGGTCTCCTCCCTCGCCTTCGACGTGGTCGGCCACGCCGCCCGTCTCGCGGGCGCCGAGCCGCCCGCGCTCCTCACCGGGGGAGACCACGACTCGGTCGTGCGCTCGATGCTCGAGGGCCACGAGGCCGACGGCACGGGCCCTCGGTGGCCCGACGACCTCGGCCCCCGCGTCCGCGTGCTCCGGGGGTTCCGCACCGAGCTGCGCGAGGTGATGATGCGTGCGACCGAGCAGGGCCTCTCGCCCGACGACCTGCGTCGGCTCTCCGCGGCGCGCGACCGGCCCGAGTGGGGCGCCGTCGCCGACTTCGTCGACGAGTACCACGGCGTCGTCGACGCCATGCCGGGCCGCCGGCTCGACTCGGCCGAGCTCGTCGACTGGGCCGTGGCGGCGCTCGACCGCGGCGAGACCGCACCGGTCGTCGACGGCCTCCGTGCCGTGCTCGTCGACGACGCCCAGGAGGCCACCGAGTCCACTGTCGCCCTGCTCCGCGCCCTGGCGCGCCGCGGGGTCGCCGTGATCGCGCTCGGCGATCCCGACCTGGCCACGAGCGCGTTCCGCGGCGGCAGCCCCGACGTGCTCGGCCGGCTCGGTCAGCGGCTCGGCCTGCCCGACGCGCGGACGC
>NZ_CAUPYL010000227.1:0-3724 GCF_963515265.1 uncultured Frigoribacterium sp. | reverse complement strand
GCACGGCCCCGGTCGACCCCGAGCCGTCCCCCGACGAGCCGACCGCGACGCCCGAGCCGTCACCTGCCCCCACCTCGCCGGCCCCGACGCCGACGCCGGCGCCTGAGCCCGAGCCCGAGCCGACGCCCGCCCCGCAGCCCGACCCTGCTCTGCGCGCGTCCACGCTGCAGATCACCGAGCTGCTGCCCGACTCGACGAACGTCGGCAGCGCCGACGGCTACGAGTTCGTCGAGGTCTACAACGGGAGCGACCGCGCCGTCGACTTCGCGGACTACTCGCTGCGGTACCTCTACCCGGTCGACGAGGTGCAGAACTCGTCGACCGTGCTCTGGCCGTCGACGCCGCGGGCCGCCGTCGTCGAGCCCGGCGACACGCTGGTGCTCTGGGTCAGGAACGGCCAGAACGCCGCGCTGACCCGCGCCGACTTCAACGCCCACTTCGGCGCCTCGCTCCGCGACGGCCAGCTGCTCGACGTCGCCTCCGCCGGCATGGCGAACGGCTCGGCGCGGGGCATGGAGATCGTCACGAACTCGGGGACCGCCCTGAACCGGGCCCACTACGGCCTGGTCGCCGGACGCGACGACGTCGACCCCGACCAGGGCATCCAGTACGGGCCCGACGCGGCCGACACGACGAAGCAGGTCCTGCTGCGCAAGGCGCCGGCGAGCCCCGGCTCCGTCACGGCGGACCAGGTCCCGACGGGGCTCGTCGTGACGCCGGCCGACACGACCGCGCCCGTCGTCGTCGACCGGACCGCCGCCTCCGTCGACGACCCCACGACGGACTTCGACGTCGCCTTCACCGTCAGCGACGACGTGGGCGTGCTGACGGCCCGGCTGACCGCCGAGAACGACGTCGACGCGGAGTCGGTGGTCGTCGACCTCGTCGGCCAGCGCGCCGACCCTGCCGACACCGTCGGGCCCCTGGACCGGTACACGTGGTCCGTGCCCGGCGTCGACCTGTACGGCAAGAGCTGGCTGCGGTACTCGCTCGAGGTCAGCGACGGCACGAACACGACGACGACGCCCCTCCGCACCGTGCCCGTCGCGGGCCGCGACGACTCCCCCGTGCGCCTCAACGTCGCTGAGGGCCAGGGAGTCCGGGGCACCGTCGCCCTCGCGGCGGCCGGCAGCGCCACGCCGCCCGACGTCCGGCTCTCCGTCGACGGCGCCGAGGTCGACGACGTCGAGCGCGCCCTCGAGCGCGAGGCGTACTTCGCGTTCGAGGCCGGGGGCGTCAACACGTACTTCCGCAACGGAGTCCTGCTCGGCGACGACGTCCTCACGATCTTCGACGACGGCATCTTCGAGGGTGTCGAGACCATCACCACGAAGGTGCCGCTGGCGGCGGTCCGCCCCGGCGAGCCCCTCACGTTGAGCGTCTGGGCCGGCACCAAGGCGGCCCCGGAGCTGAGCCCTGAGAACAACGACGACTTCACGGTCCAGAACCTGCGACTCGTGCTGCCCGACGGCCGCACGCTGCGGCCGGCCGGCTACGACGACCCGTCGCGCGTGCTCCAGATGGGCGACAGCGCGGGCAAGCTCGACTTCTTCGACGCCGTCTTCACCGTGCCCGACGACGCCTTCGGCGCCCTCTCGCACCAGTGGGACACGACCGCCGTCGGCGACGGCCCGCACGTCGTCGCCGCCAGGGGCGCAGGAGGCGCGGAGTCGATCTCGAGGACGGTCCTCGTCGACAACACGGCCCCCGCGATCACGACCGACGTCGAGCAGGGCGCCGAGTACCGCGGCGAGTTCCTCCTCACCGGGACCGCCGACGACGCCGGCTCCGGCGTCGCGACGTTCGTGACCACCCTCGACGGCGAGCCGGTGCAGCTGCCGTTCCGCGCCTCCTCGGTGGACCTTCCCGGAGGTGAGCACCTGCTGTCCCTCACCGCGACGGACGCGGTCGGCAACGCGAGCCGCACCGACGTGCCGTTCACGACCCCGGTCGAGCAGCCGTCCGGCCAGGCGGTGCTGCCCGCCGAGGGCGCCGAGGTGACCGAGGGCGAGGTGGAGCTCCGCGCCCGCGTCGACGACCCGAGCGGCGACGCCCTCCGCGTCGACTTCGCGCGCGGCTACGAGCTGGACGCGGCGAACGGCGGGGTGACCAGCCGCTCCGGCACCACCGACGTCGCGACCGAGGTCGACGGCGCGACGCCCGCCTCGGCCGCGGGCGCCCGTGCCCTGAGCACCGACGACGTGGCCGCCATCGGCGGGGTCGACGGGATCGACGCCGAGGTCAGCTCGGACACCGCCCTGCCGTACCAGGTGTTCGACGTGGCCGTCCCGGCCGGGGCGGGGAGCGAGCACCAGACCAAGCTGACCTGGACCGGCTCCGCCGACACCGGCGCCAAGGTGCTGATGTACGTGCGGAACACGACGACGAACGCTTGGGAGGAGGTCGACCGGTTCGTGACCGTCGACCCCGACGACGTCGAGTTCGCCCTGACCGCCACGGTCGCGTCGGCCGACCACGTCGCCCCGGATGGCACGCTCTCGGTGCTCGTGCAGCACTCCGAGGGCTTCGCCGGGGCGCCGCGCTCGACGCGCGAGACCCCGGTCGTCCCGGCGAACCCCGCGGACACGCCCCGCTCCGAGTACGACTTCACGCTCGCGTGGGAGTCGGACACGCAGTACTACAACGCCGACCCGGCGAACTACAAGCACCAGGTGGCGATCCACGACTACCTCCTCGAGCGCCGTGACGACCTCAACCTGCAGTACCTGTTCCACACCGGCGACATCGTCGACGACGGCACCGTGCCCGAGCAGTGGCAGCGGGCCGACGCGCAGTACGACCGCCTCGACGCCGCCGGGCTGCCCTACGGCGTGCTCGCCGGCAACCACGACGTCGACCAGAAGAACGACGACTACACCGCCTACTCGCAGTGGTTCGGCGAGCAGCGCTACGCGTCGAACCCCTGGTACGGCGGCAGCCACCTCGACAACCGCGGGCACTACGACCTCGTCAGCACCGGCGGCGTCGACCTCCTCGTGCTCTCCATGGGCTGGGCGCCCGGCGTCGACCAGATCGCCTGGATGAACGAGGTGCTCGCGCAGTACCCCGAGCGCACGGCGATCATCAACCTGCACGAGTACATGCTCACGACGGGCGGCCTCGGACCCGTGCCGCAGCAGATCTACGACGAGGTGGTGGCGACCAACCCGAACGTCTCGATGGTCATGTCCGGGCACTACCACGACGCCTTCACGCGGTACGACCAGTTCGACGACGACGGCGACGGCGTCGCCGAGCGCACCGTGACCCAGATGCTCTTCGACTACCAGGGCCTGCCCGAGGGAGGTCTCGGCTACCTGCGGCTGCTGCACTTCGACAACGCAGGGCAGCAGATCACCGTGCGCACCTACTCGCCCTCGCTCGACGACTACGACAGCGACGACCCCTCGCTCGAGCCCCAGCACCAGGAGTTCGTGATCCCCTACGCGACGGCGGGCATCTCGCCCCACGCGAAGACGCTGCGCACCAACGCCTTCACGGCCGAGGTGCAGGCGCCGGAGGCGGTCGCGACGGTCGCCGACGTCGCCAGCGGGACCGAGGCGGTCGCCGCCTGGGCCGACGCACCGCTCGGCAGCCTCGGCTGGTGGTTCACGGTCACGGACCCCTACGGCGCCGAGTACCGCTCGGGGGTCAGCACCATGACCGTCGTGGCGGCGGCCGCCGAGCCGGTGGACCCCGGCACGCCGGGCGGGCCGGGGACGCC
>NZ_CAUPYL010000226.1:0-3766 GCF_963515265.1 uncultured Frigoribacterium sp. | reverse complement strand
CCGCCCGGACGCCGCGAGAGCTGCCTAGGCGGCGCGGCGGACGCGGTAGCGCGCGGGCACCGAGGGCACGCGCAGCCAGGTGGTGCGGCGGACGCCGTCGGACGAGGTCCACTCGACGAAGACCGTGCCGAGCTCGGCGAGGGCGCCGATCTCGGTCGGCGTCGCGATCCCCATCGTCGATCGGCGACGCAGCGCGTCGGCACGGCGGGCGACTCCGCCGGGGAGCTCGACGACGACGTCGCGGGGGGTCTGGCCGCCGACGCGGCGGAGCACGAGGCAGGCGCCGAGGGGCAGGGCCGGATCGCTGCCGTCGTTCGGGACGTCGAGCCAGGTGAGGAAGAACGACGGTGCACGGCGCAGTCGGACGACGCGTTCGGGGCGCACCCGGCGGTCGTGCCGGAGCTGCTGCGGAGCGGAGGCGCGGACGGCGTCGGTGCCGTGTGCGGTCGAGTCCATCGTGGTGTTCCCCTGGGTCGTGGTCGGTCGGCGGCGGTCTCCCGGGGCCTGTACCCAGCGAACCGCGTCCTGGCCCGGGGGACAACGGGGGACGCGGCCCCGGTCCGGGGGGTCGGCGGTCCCCAGTGAGGGGGACACGAGCGCCGGCGCGGACTCGGCGCGCGTCGAGTGAGCGCTCACTAGACTCGGCCACGCCACCGAGTCGAAGGAGTCTCATGCACAACTGGGCCGAGAACGTCGAGTACACGACGACCGACCTCCGCACCCCCACCTCGGTCGACGAGCTGCGCGACGTGGTCGCCTCCAGCCGTCGGGTCAAGGCCATCGGCTCACGGCACTCGTTCAACCGGGTGGCCGACACGGACGGGGTGCTCGTCTCGACCGAGGCGCTCGGGCTGCCGATCGAGCTCGACCAGGCCGCGGGAACCGTCCGCGTCGGGGCCGGCACCACGCACGCCGTCCTCGCCCGCGAGCTGCAGGCCCGGGGCCGCGCCCTGCCGAACCTCGCCTCGCTGCCGCACATCAGCGTGGCCGGCGCCGTCCAGACCGGCACGCACGGCTCCGGGGTGCGCAACCCCGCGCTCTCGGCCAGCGTCGCCGCGGTCGAGATCGTGCGGGCCGACGGGACGCTCGACGTCGTCCGCCGGGGCGACGACGCGTTCGGCGCCTCCGTCGTGGGGCTCGGTGCCCTCGGCATCGTCACCGCGCTGGTGCTCGACACCGTGCCGACGTTCGACGTCGTGCAGACCGTGCACCACGACCTCCCGTGGGAGGCGGCCCTCGAGAACTTCGAGGCACTGATGGCGCACGCCTACAGCGTCAGCCTCTTCACCCGGTGGACCGGAGACGTCGTCGGACAGGTCTGGGCGAAGGCGCGGGTCGGCGCCGCTCCGCTCGCGACGCCGCTCGACCTCGTCGCGCTCGGCGCCCGCCCCGCCTCCGAGGCCGTGCACATGCTGCCCGACACGGCGGCCGACGCCGTCACCCCGCAGCTCGGCGTCCCCGGCCCCTGGCTCGACCGGCTGCCGCACTTCCGCGCCGAGTTCACGCCGAGCGCGGGGGAGGAGATCCAGAGCGAGTACCTCGTCCCCGCCGAGCACGCGCCCGCCGCCGCCGCCGCCCTCCGTGCCCTCGGCGAGAGCCTGGCCGACGTGATCTTCGTCAGCGAGATCCGCAGCGTCGCCGCGGACGACGCCTGGCTCAGCCCGAGCGGCGGCCGTGACAGCATCGCGTTCCACTTCACCTGGCGGCGCGACACGGAGGCGGTGCTCGCGGTGCTCCCGAGCGTCGAGGAGGCGCTGGCCTCGTTCGACGCCCGCCCCCACTGGGGCAAGGTGGCCGGCCTCGACCACGGGGTGCTGCGTCGTCGCTACCCTCGACTGGACGACTTCGCGGCCCACGCCGCCGCCGTCGACCCCGAGGGCCGGTTCCGCAACGCGCACCTCGACCACACCGTCTTCGGAGGAGCCGCCCGTGCCTGAGACCACCACCACCACCGCCGTCACCGATCCGGCGACGCCTGCCGCCGTGCCCGTCAGCGGCATCCGCACCGTGCTCGAGCACGGCCCGTACCGGGCCGAGATCGCCGGGGTCGGTGCGACGCTCCGCTCGCTCAGGCACGACGGTCGCGACCTCGTCGTCCCCTTCGGCCTCGACGAGGTGCGCCCCCTGTACCGCGGCGCGCTGCTCGCCCCGTGGCCGAACCGGGTCGTCGACGGCTCGTGGGACGACGACGGGGTCGAGCGGCAGCTGCCGCTCACCGAGGTCGAGCGCGGCCACGCCCTCCACGGCCTGGTGCAGTGGGCGGACTGGGCGTCCGACCCGGCCGACGAGGCCGACCCGCGCCGCGCCTCCCTCGTGACCCAGCTCGCACCGAGCGACGGCTACCCCTACCGTCTCGAGCTCCGGGCCGTGTACGAGCTCGGCGACGCGGGCCTCGTCACCACCGTCACGGCGACGAACGTCGGGCAGGGCACGGCGCCGTACGGCGTCGCCCCGCACCCGTACCTCGTCGCCGGCGAGGGCCGGGTCGACGACTGGTCGCTGCTGCTGCCCGCGGCGAGCTACCTCGAGGTCACCGAGGATCGCCTCGTCCCGACCGGCGTCCACGGCGTCACCGAGCGCGAGGGCTTCGACTTCCGCGAGGCCCGCACCGTCGGCGACCTGTTCGTCGACCACGCCTTCACCGAGATCGACGCGGACGCCGAGGGGCGCGCCACGGTCGAGGTCGTCGCCCGCGACGGCCGCGGCGTCGCGATGTCGTGGGCCGTCTCCGAGCTGCCCTGGGTCCAGGTGCACACCGGCGACCGCCCCGAGCCCGAGCTCGACCGGCTCGGCCTCGCCGTCGAGCCGATGACCTGCCCGCCCGACGCCTTCACGAGCGGCGTCGACCTCGTCCGCCTCGCGCCGGGGGAGTCGCACACCGCCTCGTGGACGATCGCCGTGATCGCCTGACCGAGACCGCAGGAGGCGCGACAGGGCCTCGCAGGAGGCGCGACAGGGCCTCGCAGGAGGCGCGACCGGGCCTCGCAGGAGGCGCGAGCCGGCCGAGCGGCCGGGTCGCGCCCCCCTGGGGCCGGCTCGTCTACGCGCCGATCGGCTCCGCCCCGAGCGGCGCCGTCTGCCAGGTGACCGCCGACACGGCGCCGAGCGACCATCGGTCCAGCACGCCGTCGAGGGCGCGGCGGGTGCGCCGGGCGGCCAGCTCGTCGCGCACGACGACGTCGAAGCGCAGCATCTCGGGCAGCTCGGTGAGCAGCACCGTCCCCGCGTCGGCGAGCTGCACGAGGTACTGCCCTTCGTCGACCCTCGCCGTCGTGTGCTCGGCCAGGAGGCGCCGCGACAGCCAGAACAACCCGGCGCTGTCGTGCGCGGTGTGGACGGTGGCCGTGACGGTGATCATGCGCACATCGTGCCCCGCGTTCCGCTCAGGCCCGTGAACGGCGTGTATCCGGCGTGTGAACCCTGGCCCCCGTGTGCGCGACTTGACATCGGTCGCGGCCTGCCTCATAGTTGCCCCGGACCGCAGATGTGAGCGCTCACATGAAACGGTCACATCCCCTTCGCCGGGTCGGCACAGCAGCCGCACCGGCGATGCACGGCCCCGGCATCGGAGCCACTCAGCACCGCCAGCCACACACCCCCGCACCGTCCCGCGCACCAGCGACACACCACCTGACGAAGAGGTCACCTGTGAACCGCACCGCTCGCACCGCCATCGCCACCGCCGCCTCGGCCCCGCACCGGGCCGCAGCCGACTTCTCGGCCGCTCGCGCCGCCTCCTGGGCGACCGCGCCGACCGCTCGCGTCG
>NZ_CAUPYL010000225.1:0-3806 GCF_963515265.1 uncultured Frigoribacterium sp. | reverse complement strand
TCGCGGGGTCGTCATCGCCGGGCTCGTCGCCCTCGCCCTCGGCGCCGCCGCCCTGATCGGCTTCGCGGTCAGCCAAGGCGGCGACGAGCCGGTCGCGCCGGCGACGAGCGACAGCCCGGCCCCGTCCGAGACGACGCCGGCCGAGACCGAGCCCGCGGACACCCCGTCGCCCTCGACGGAGGACGAGGAGCCCGCTCCCGCACCGTCGACGTCCGAGCCGACCGACGAGCAGAGCTCGCAGGCCCCGGCGCCGGAGCCGACGACCCCCGTCGAGGAGGTGCCCGCGCCGACCCAGCCCAGCCAGCCGGCGGCGCCGGGCAACAACGGGAACGGCGGCGGCGGCGGCAACAACGGCAAGGGCAACGGCAACGGCAACGGGGTGGGCGCCGGGGTCGGCAACGGGAACGGCAAGGGCGTCGGCGGCACCGGGATCGACCTGGGCAGCGTGGGAGGACCTGTCGCCCCCTCTCCTTGATCGCTGGCCGCTGGCCGCTGGCCGCTGGCCGCTGGCCGCTGGCCGCTGAGCGAATCACCCCGGACGGGGTCTGTGCACGGGCGGCCCGACAGGTCCATGCTGGGCGCGCCCGGGACCGACCGGGCCTGACCCGAGGGAGGCGCCCGTGACGTACCCCGATCCGCACCGCACCTCCTCCGTCCGGTCGGTCGGCGACCGCGAGCGCCGTCTGACGCTCCTCGTCATCGTCGGCTCTGCCCTCGCTGCGGGCGCGACGGCCACGGCCGGACTGCTCACGGCGCTCAGCCTGCTCTAGCCGCACGGCGCGTCGGGGTACACGCTCACGGAACCTCCTGCGGGTCACGGCGCACGATGGTCGTTCCGCCGCCGTCGTCCCGGGAGACCCGTGCCCCAGTTCTCGTTCCTTCGCCCCCGGCGGCCTGCCGGAGCGCGTCTGTCCGACCTTCTCGGCGACGGGTTCCGTCTCGTGCCGGCCGCCTCTCGCGACGACATGGGCAGGTCCGACGAGGAGGCCGCCCTCGACGTGCTCGTCACGAACGTCGCGGTGAACGACGCCGAGCTGTCGCCCGACGGGCTGTTCGCCGCCCTCCCCGGCCGTCGGGGCCACGGGGCGGACCACGTCGCCGCGGCCGCCCTGGCCGGCGCCGTCGCCGTGCTGGCCGACGACGCGGGGGTCGAGCGCGCCTCCGCCGCCGGCCTCCCCTCGCTCGTCGTGGCCGACCCCCGTCGGCACCTGGGCCGCCTGTCCGCGAGGGTGAGCGGGACCGAGTCGCGGCGACCGCGCCTCCTCGGGGTCACGGGCACGAACGGCAAGACCACGACGGTGCACGTGCTCCACGCGGTGCTCCGGCAGCTGGGCGTCCCCGCCGGCCTGAGCTCCACCGCCGAGCGACGCAGCCTGGACTCGGCCGTCGCGAGCCGCCTGACCTCGCCCGAGGCGACGGAGCTGCACGCCCTCCTCGCGCGCATGGCCGAGGACGGCGTCCACACCGCCGCGCTCGAAGTGAGCGCCCAGGCGCTCAGCCGGCACCGGGTCGACGGGCTCCGCTTCGACGTCGTCGGCTTCACCAACCTCAGCCACGACCACCGCGACGACTACCCCACGTCCGCGAGCTACCTCGAGGCGAAGCTCGCCCTCTTCGACCAGCACCGTGCCGAGCGCGGGGTCGTGCTGCTGGACTCCCCTGCGGGCCGGGAGGTCGCGGCGCGCTCCCGCGTCCCCGTGACGACGATCGCGACGGAAGACGTCGAGGACGGGGAATGGAGGCTGCAGGTGACCGCGACCAGCGCCTCCTCGACGAGCTTCCGCCTCGAGCGGCGGGACGGCCGCGTGCTTCGGTCGTCAGTGCCGCTGATCGGACGGCACATGGCCGCCGACGCCGCGCTCGCCCTCGTCATGCTGGTCGAGGCCGGCCACGCCGTCGATGGGCTCCAGGAGGCTGTGGAGCTGGGCATCGAGGTGACGGTGCCCGGCCGCACCCTGGACGTCTCCGGCGTCGACGGGCCCCGGGTCTACACGGACTTCTCGCACACCCCCGACTCCGTCGCGAAGACCCTGGAGGCCCTGCGGACCGTGACGGACGGGCGCCTGGTCGTCGTGATCGGCGCGGACGGCGACCGGGACCCGTCGAAGCGCGAGCCGATGGGCAGGGCCGCCGCCGAGGCGGCCGACCTCGTCGTCGTGACGGACCACCACCCCCGCACCGAGGACCCCGCGCTCATCCGCCGGGCCCTCGTGGCCGGCGCGAGGACGGCCGCGGACGAACGACGACGACACCGGTGCCGAGAGCGCGTCGCCACGGTCGTCGAGCTCGCCGAGCCTGCGGCTGCCATCCGACACGCACTGAGCGACGTCGGCCCCGGTGACACCGTGCTCTGGGTGGGGCCCGGCGACACCGACTACCGGGTCGTGGGCACCGACGACGTGCCGTACTCGCCCCGCCAGGACGCCCGTGCCGCTCTGCGCGAAGCAGGCTGGCAGGCCTGAGCCGACCCGTGCCCGTCCGGGATCGGCCGAGCCCCACGAACTGGGGTGTCCTCACTTCTGTGGACATCGATAGCGTTGCATCGACCGGTGGGGGATCAGTCGTCACCGTCGTGCAGCCGCTGGGAATCGGCCTGTCACGACCGCGCCGGTCGCGACCGTGACCGACCGACCCGACTTGAAAGACCGATCACATGGCCTCCTCGTCCCACCGCGCCCGCGCGCGCCTCCGCACCACTCCCCTCGCCGTCGTCACCGGCCTCGCCGCCGCCGTGCTCATGGCCCTGACGATGTCGGGCACGATGTCCGCCTTCACCGCGAGCATCACGAACGCGAACGCCAACGTCAGCTCCGGCACCCTGCTCATGCGGCAGGAGGGGGCATCGGGCGGCGCCTGCTACAGCAACGGCACCGACAAGACCACTCCCATCTCCGCAGCGAACAGCACCTCCTGCACGAGCATCAACACGTTCGGCACCGGGTCGCTCGTGCCGGACTCGAGCGAGCCCCGGGCCGCCTCCACCCTGACCGTCTACAACGACGGAACGGTGGCCGCGAAGACCTTCACCCTCCGCAAGGCCGACATCTGCAAGCAGACCGCTTCCAGCGCCGCCAGCGGCACGGCCACCGGCTCGGCCAACGACGTCTGCGGCAAGATCACCCTCGTCATCTCGTCCGGCGGGACCCCGATCTACTCCGGAACGCTGCTTCAGCTCGGCGACAGCACGACCGCCATCACCCTGCCGAGCGTCGCAGCGAAGTCGAGCCAGTCGTTCAGCTTCGCGACGAAGCTCGCCGACGGCCTCTCCAACGACTACCAGGGCCTCACCGCCACGGTACCGCTCACGTGGACCTTCACCGCCTGAGCCGACCGGTCGCGGCGCCCGACAAGGCGTCGCGGCCGGCTCGCTCGCCGGGCCGGTCACCGCTCGGCCGCCGCGACGCCGCCCTCGTCGCCGGCGTCGTGCTCGCCCTCGGCCTGCTCATCGCCCTGGCGGTGCTGCACCTGTCCGGGGCCCGCACGTTCGTCGTCCGCACCGCCTCCATGGGGACCGCGGCGCCCGTCGGCACGCTCGTCGTGACGTCGCCCGTCACGGTCGACGAGCTGCGCGTCGGGGACGTCGTCACCTTCACGCCGCCCGGACGCGCGGGCACCACGTTCACGCACCGGGTCGCCGCTCTCGACCCCGACGGCGTCGTCACCCGCGGCGACGCGAGCGAGGCCGACGACCCGTGGCGCCTCGTCGACGCCGACCTCGTCGGCCGGGCCGACGTGCTGCTGCCCGGTGTCGGGTGGCTCGCGAGGGCCCTGCCGTGGCTGGTCGTCGGGGGCGTCGCGCTCTGGGC
>NZ_CAUPYL010000224.1:0-3873 GCF_963515265.1 uncultured Frigoribacterium sp. | reverse complement strand
CTCCGGCACGGCCGCGGGGTCCGGCCCGCTCGCCTTCACCGGCTCGGACGCGCTCCCTGCTCTCGTGCTCGCCCTGCTGCTCGCGGGCGCCGGCACGGTGCTCGTGGCACGTCGGCGACGCCGCACCCTGATCGACCACTCGGGGCTGTAGCCCCGGCGGGAGATCGACGGGAGGCGCGGGTCCGACAGGGCCCGCGCCTCCTGCACGTCCCGGTCCCTGCGGTGGACCGCCTCGACACGACGCGGCCGGACCGGCCGCGTCGAGGACTCAGGCGACGGCGGTCGATCGCGGTCGCGACGCCCCCGTCGGGACCGCGAACGACGTCGTCTCCTGAACGCTCGACGCCCGGTGACATCGGGCCGGCGGGCAGGTCGGCCCGCGGGGGCCTACGCGGCGACGCGGGCGTGCGCGTCGGCCAGCAGCTCGACGGAGCGCAGGCGAGCCGACGTGGCGAGCGACGAGTGCGCGACGATGACCTCGTCCGCGTCGGCGCTGCGGGCGAACTCGGCGACGTAGTCCGCCACCTCCTCGCCCGTGCCGACGCCGGTGAAGGTCGTCATGCTGGCGACGTGCGCACCGACGGGCGTGCGCAGGAGGTGATCGAGCTCGTCGTCGCCGAAGGTCCGGTCGACCGTGATCTGCCCGCTCTGGCGCAGCAGCATGAGCAGGCGGGCGCGCTTGACGTCCGCGAGCTGCCGGTGGGCATCGTCCGAGTCGTCCGACGCGATGGCGTTGACGCCGGCGATGACGTACGGGGCGTCGAGCTGCGTCGACGGCTGGAACTCGCGGCGGTAGATCGCCACGGCGTCGTGCAGCATGTCCGGCGCGAAGTGCGACGCGAACGCGAACGGCAGGCCGAGCGCGGCGGCGAGCTGCGCCCCGAAGGTCGACGAGCCGAGGATGTACAGCGGCACGTTCGTCCCGGCGCCGGGCGTGGCGCTGACGCCGGGGATGCGCGACTGGCCGGCGAGGAACGCCTGCAGCTCGACGACGTCCTGCGGGAACCGCTCGGACGACGCCGGGTCTCGGCGCAGCGCACGGAACGTCGCCTGGTCGCTGCCGGGAGCGCGGCCGAGGCCGAGGTCGATCCGCCCCGGGTGCAGGGTCTCGAGGGTGCCGAACTGCTCGGCGACGGTCAGCGGCGAGTGGTTCGGCAGCATCACGCCGCCCGAGCCGAGCCGGATCGTCGACGTCTGGCTCGCCACGTGGGCGATCAGCACCGACGTCGCGCTCGACGCGATCGTCGCCATGTTGTGGTGCTCGGCGTACCAGACGCGTCGGTACCCGCTCGTCTCGGCCTGCTGCGCGAGGGCGACGGACGCCGCGAAGCTGTCGCGCGCCGTCTCTCCGGGTGCGATGGGGGCGAGGTCCAGGATCGAGAGGGGAACGGTCATGGGGACTGCAACCACGGAGGCGCAGGTGGTGTTCCCACGGGTGCTGTCCCGACGGCGGAGGAGGCGGCCCGTGCCGTCCCTCGGGACCGCGCGGACCGCCTCCTCGGCTGGCTCTGCCGGCTGCTACAGGCCGCGCGCCAGGCGGTGGTACGCCGCGTTCCAACGCACCTCGCGCGTGAACTCGCGCAGGGTGGTGTGCTCGTCGATGATGAGCAGCTCGGTCTCGAGGATGCGCGCCAGGTCCTCGAAGGCCTCGAGGCCGACGGCCGTCGACATCACGGTGTGGTGGGCGGCGCCGGCCGTGAGCCAGGCCTCGGCCGAGACGGCGAACGACGGGCGGGGCTCCCAGACGGCACGGCCGACCGGCAGGTTCGGCAGGTCGGCGTCGGGCTCGACCACGTCGACGACGTTGACCGTGAGGCGGAAGCGGTCGCGCACGTCGCTCATCGCCACGACGACGGCCTCGCCGGGGTCGGCCGTGAAGACCAGGCGGACCGGGTCGTCCTTGCCGCCGATGCCGAGCTCGTGCACCTCGAGCGACGCGCGGGCCGAGCTCAGCGACGGGCTGACCTCGAGCATGTGCGCGCCGAGGATCTTCTCGGCGCCGGGCACGAGGTGGTAGGTGTAGTCCTCCATCAAGGAGGCGCCCCCCGGCAGGCCGGCGCCCATCACGGCGGCGGCACGCACCAGCACCGAGGTCTTCCAGTCGCCCTCGGCGCCGAAGCCGTAGCCCTCGGCCATCAGGCGCTGCACCGCGAGGCCGGGGAGCTGCGTCAGCGCCCCCAGGTCCTCGAAGTTGGTCGTGAAGGCGCCGAAGCCGCCCGCCTCGAGGAACGAGCGCAGCCCGATCTCGATCGCCGCGCCGTCGCGCAGCGACTGGTGGCGCTCGCCTCCCGCACGCAGCTCGGGGACGACGTCGTACTCGCGCTCGTACAGGGCGACGAGGTCGTCGACCGCGGACTCGGGGGCCGCGGCCACCGCCTCCGCCAGCTCGTTGACGCCCCAGGTGTTGACCTGCACGCCGAACGCGAGCTCGGCCTCGGTCTTGTCGCCCTCGGTGACCGCGACGAAGCGCATGTTGTCGCCGAAGCGAGCGAGCTTCAGCGAGCGCATGGCGGCGGCGCCGGCGGCGGCACGCATCCAGGTGCCGACCTGCTGCTGCACGCGCGGGTCGCTGACGTGGCCGACGACGGTCTTGCGCGGCGCGCCCAGGCGGGTCTGGACGTAGCCGAACTCGCGGTCGCCGTGCGCGGCCTGGTTCAGGTTCATGAAGTCGAAGTCGATCTCGGCCCAGGGCAGCTCGACGTTCGCCTGCGTGTGCAGGTGCAGCAGGGGCTTGCGGAGGGCGTCGATGCCGCCGATCCACATCTTCGCCGGGCTGAAGGTGTGCATCCAGGCGGTGACGCCGATCACGGAGTCGTCGAGGTTGGCCTCGAGCATGGTGCGCTTGATCGTCTCGGCGTCGGTGAGGACGGGCTTCCAGACGAGCTCGACGGGCACGTCGGAGGCGGCGGCGAGCTCGTCGGCGATGGCCTTCGACTGCTCGGCGACCTGGCGGAGCGTCTCCTCGCCGTAGAGGCCCTGGCTGCCGGTGAGGAACCAGACCTGCTTCGAGGCGAGGAAGGCCTCGGGGTCGACGACGTGGGACGAGGTGGCAGCGGCGCTGCGGGAGTTGCTGGTCGTGTCGGTGCTCATGCGAGTGCTCCTGAGGGCTTCTGGCCGTAGACGTTCTGGTAGCGGTCGAAGAGAGCGTCGATGCTCTCGACCGGGATGGGGATCGGCTCGCCGAGCTGGCGGCTGAGATGGACGGTGCGCGCGACGTCCTCGGTCATGACGGCCGCCTTGACGGCGTCGCGGGCGTCCTTGCCGATGGTGAAGACGCCGTGGTTCTGCATCAGGACGGCGCGGCTGCGGTGGCCCTCGAGCGTGCCGACGATGCCCTCGCCGATCGACTCGTCGCCGATGATCGCGAACGGGCCGATCGGGATCTCGCCGCCGAACTCGTCGGCCATGGCGGTGATCACGCACGGGATCGACTCGCCGCGGGCGGCCCAGGCCGTGGCGTAGGTGGAGTGCGTGTGCACGACTCCCCCGACCTTCGGCATGTGGCGGTAGACGTAGGCGTGCGCCGCGGTGTCGCTCGACGGGCTGCGCTCACTGCCCGGACTGCCCTCGACGACCGTGCCGTCGAGGTGGCAGAGGATCTGGTTCTCGGGCGTCAGGTCGTCGTAGTCGACGCCGCTCGGCTTGATCACGAACAGGTTCGTGCCGGGCACGCGCTGCGAGACGTTGCCGCCCGTCCAGACCACGAGGCCGTACCGGGTGAGCTCGGCGTGCAGGTCGCACACGGCGCGACGCGTCTCGTCGATGGCGGTCTCCGTGGCGCGGTCGATGAAGCTCACGCGGTCACCTCCGCAGCGGTGTCGGCGGCGGCGTCGGCGCCGGCCGAGCCGCCGGAGGCGGCGGGCGCCTCGGGCT
>NZ_CAUPYL010000223.1:0-3887 GCF_963515265.1 uncultured Frigoribacterium sp. | reverse complement strand
CCCGGGTCCCCGGGCGACGGGACCGCCTCCGACGGTCCGTCGTCGACCGTCGCCGACCGCGGGGCCCTCGCCTTCACGGGAGCCGGCCCCCTCGGGGCGCTCGTGGCGGCGGCGCTGACGGCGCTCCTCCTCGGTGCCCTGCTCGTGCGCAGGTCGTGGCGTGTGCGGCGGCTCAGCACGCGCTGATCGGCCCTGTCGGCTGGCGCTGACGACGACGACGCCCCCGGGAGACCGGGGGCGGCGTCGTCGTTCGGCAGCCGTGCGGGCCGCGCGGGCTCAGAGGGTGTCGATCGGGCCCGTCAGCGCGAGGTCGCGCACGATGGGCACGGGCGCCGTGTCGGTGCGGCGGTGCCGGGGCGCGGCGGGCTCGATGCGGACGCCGGCGACGGCGAGGCGCTCCGCCGTGGACTCGGCCGAGACCGGCTCGCCCACGGTGTCGTAGGTGCCCATCGGGACGACCGAGTGCACGACCGTGTCGCGGTACAGGTGCACGAGGTTGAACGACTGGGCGCCGTCGCGGCCGCGGGTGCCGCCGAGACGCGAGTTGAGGTCCTGGGTGTAGCAGGTGGCAGAGGCGACGCTCACGGGGACGCCCGCGAACATCGCCGTCGTCGAGTAGTGCAGGTGGCCGGCGATGATGGTGCGCACGTCGCTGCCCTCGATCACCTCGGCGAGCGAAGCCTGGTCGCGCAGCTCGACGAGCACGCTCAGGTCCTGCACGGAGGGGACGGGCGGGTGGTGCATGGCGATGATCGTGCCGTCGGGGGCGGGCGTGCTCAGCTCCTCCGCCAGCCAGTCGAGCTGGGCGCCGGTCAGCTCGCCGTGGTGGTGCCCGGGCACGCTCGTGTCGAGCGTGATGACGCGCAGGCCGTTGACGTCGTAGACGAGGTCGACGGGGCGGTCGGAGGGGAGCTGCCCGAAGAGCTGCTCACGGAACGCCCCGCGCTCGTCGTGGTTGCCCATCGCCCAGATGACCTGGGCGCCGAGTCGTTCGGCGGCCGGCTCGAGCAGTGCTCGGAGCTTGCGGTACGCCTCCGGCTCGCCCTTGTCGGTGAGGTCGCCCGTCAGCACGATGGCCTCGGGGCGGACGCCCGAGGCCTCGATCTCGCGGACGATCTGGCCGAGGCGGGCCTCGCTGTCGACGGCCCCGTAGAGGGGCCCGTCGCCTCCGACGAGGTGCGTGTCGCTGAGGTGCAGGACGAAGTGATCGGGCCGGGGGTGCTCGGCCGTCCGGAGATCCATGAGTGCTCTCATTCGATGTCACCGACGGGGGCCTCGGGATCGGGACCCTCGTTGTGTGTTCGACACCAGTCCATCATCCGGTAGCTCCGTGTGGGGTGAACGGACCTGCGTGTTCCGGTGAACGGTGGGCGAACTCAGGGCCGGGCCCGAGGCCGGGGGCGCAGGAGGCGCCTCCTCGGCTCTCGGGTCCGGCCCGGTGAGCGGATGGTGCGGTCGGTCAGGGCTTGAGGACGACCTTGATGCAGCCGTCCTCCTTCTTCTTGAAGAGCTCGTACATCTCCGGTGCGCGGTCGAGGGGCACAGGGTGCGTCGTGAGGTCCTCGGTGCCGAGCGGGTCGGCCGGGTCCTCGACGAGGGGCATCAGGGTGTCCATCCACTGGTGGACGTTGCACTGGCCCATGCGGATGGTGATCTGCTTGTCGAAGAGCGTGAGGAACGGCGTCGGGTCGGCCGTGCCGCCGTAGACGCCGCTGAGCGAGACGGTGCCGCCGCGGCGGACGACCTCGAAGGCGAGGTGCATGGCGCTGAGGCTGTCGACGCCGGCCTTCTGCATCAGGGCCTGGCCGACCTTGTCGGGCAGCGCCGCCGCGAACTTCTGCACCATGCTCACGCCGCCGTGGTCATGGGCCTCCATGCCGACCGCGTCGACGACCGAGTCGGGTCCGCGGTCGTCGGTCATGCCCTTGATGACGTCCGAGACGTCCTTGGTCAGGTCGAGCACCTCGACGCCGTGGCGCGCGGCCATGGCGCGGCGCTCGGGGACGGGGTCGACGCCGATGACGCGGAACCCCTTGTGCACGCCGATGCGCGCCGCGAACTGGCCGACCGGCCCGAGGCCGAGGACGACGAGGGTGCCCCCCTCGGGGACGTTCGCGTACTCGACGCCCTGCCACGCGGTGGGGAGGATGTCGCTGAGGAACAGGTAGCGCTCGTCGGGGAGGTCGTGGCCCACCTTGACGAGGTTGGCGTCGGCGAGCTTGATCTGCAGCTGCTCGGCCTGGCCGCCGGGCACCTGGCCGTAGAGCTTGGTGTAGCCGTACAGGGTCGCGCCCGAGCCGTACTCGGTGACCTGGGTCGTCTCGCACTGCGAGAACAGGCCGCGCTGGCACATGAAGCACTCGCGGCAGGCGATGACGAACGGGACGACGACCCGGTCCCCGACCTGGATGCGCGAGACGGCGGAGCCGACCGCGGTCACGACGCCCATGGTCTCGTGGCCGAGCACGTCGCCCTTGTCGAGGTACGGGTCGAAGACGTCGTACAGGTGGAGGTCGCTGCCGCAGATGGCGGCGGACGTGACCTTGATGACCGCGTCGGTCGGGTCGACGATGGTGGGGTCGGGCACCTCGGTGACGGCGACGTCGGCGATGGACTGGTAGGTGAGAGCCTTCATCCGTCCCGTCTACGCCGGGGGACCGGGAGCGCCCTGGACCGGGAGGGTACAAGCCGGGGGGACACGACGACGGCGGCCGCCCCGTGAGGGGACGACCGCCGTCGGACGATGCCGCGCGTGCGCGGGACCGGGTGCTACGCGTCGACCGCGACCTGGGTCGCGACGATGTTGACGACCTTGCGGCCGCCCTTGTTGCCGAACTCGACCGCGCCGGGGGCGAGGGCGAACAGGGTGTCGTCACCGCCACGACCGACGTTGGCGCCGGGGTGGAAGTGGGTGCCGCGCTGGCGGACGATGATCTCGCCGGCGAGGACGACCTGGCCGCCGAAGCGCTTCACGCCGAGGCGCTGTGCGTTCGAGTCGCGGCCGTTACGAGTGGACGATGCGCCCTTTTTGTGTGCCATGTGGTGTCAGCTCCTGGGATGTCTTCGGCGTCGCGGTGCTACTTGGTGGTGATCGAGGTGATCTTGACGCGGGTCAGGTCGGCACGGAAGCCCATGCGACGCTTGTAGCCGGTCTTGTTCTTGTAGTTCTGGATGACGATCTTCGGGCCGCGGAGGTCGTTCAGGACCTCGCCCTCGACGGTGACCTTCGCGAGGTCGTCGCCGGTGAGGATCGTGTCGCCGTCGACGTGCAGGACGGGGACGAACGAGACGGTGTCGGATGCCGAGGCCTTGAGGCGGTCGACGGTCAGGATCGTCCCGACCTCGACCTTCTCCTGACGGCCGCCGGCGCGCACGATTGCGAATGCCATGGGAACTCCTGGGAAGATTGGGGTGTGACGTCCGGATCGCCGGACGACGTCGCGCTGCCGCTCGGGCAACTTGGATAGTCTTTCACAGATGTCACGACCGATCAAACTTCGACGCCCGCCGCAGTTCACGGCCGAGATCGTCGACGACGCCCGGGGACGCCTCGTGGACCTGCTGGCCGATCTGCGCGCCCTCACGTCCGAGCACGGCGACGACATCGAGGTCTGGGGCTCCGCCGTCACGGCGGCTGGCTGGGAGATCGCGAGCCTCGGGCAGTGGCTGGCCCTCGAGGGGGAGGCGGTCCTGCTGCTGGGCGGCGCCTCCTACCCGGAGATCGCCGAGCACCAGGGCACCAGCGCGTCGGCGGTCCACGGCCGGGTCGGCCGGTCGCTGACGCTCGCCCCGTACGCCCAGGCCGCAGGGCCCGACGGAACCACGACGCGGGTCACCGCCGAGGGGCTGGCGCAGGCTCGCGCCGAGTACGCCGCCGAGGCCGCGGC
>NZ_CAUPYL010000222.1:0-3901 GCF_963515265.1 uncultured Frigoribacterium sp. | reverse complement strand
GCCCCGCCCCCGCGCAGCCCGTCTGACCGGTCGCAACCGGTCGTCCGAGCTGCCCACCTCGTTCAACCGGGGCACCGTCGACCCCCGCGCCGCCGCCGGCCTCGCCCTGGCAGGGGGCGCCGCCGCCATCGCCGTCGCCGCGGGCGTCGACGGACAGGTGCAGTACGCGCGCCTGCTCGCGGGGATCGTGCTGGGACTCGTCGTGCTGAACGGCCTCGTGGTCGTCCTCCCCGCGGTGCTCGTCGCCCGGCGCCTCGGCCTCGCCGTCCGTGTCCGGATGTCGCCCGGCCTGCTGCTCGCCGCGGTGGTCGCCTGCGGTGCCACGCGGGTCTTCTCGCTCGATCCCGCACTCGTGCTCGGCGTGCTGCTCGTCGGGACCCTGGGCGCCGTCCGCCACCACGGCGCACAGGCCGTCGGTGCAGGGCGCAGCCCGGACGGACGCGACCGCGGCATCGCCGCGGCGGTCCAGCTCGCCGCGACCGTCGTCGTCCCTGCGGCGGCCTGGGTGCTGCACGGCCTCGTCGACGCACCGGGCGCCTGGCCGCAGCTCGGCCGGGAGGCCCTCGCCACGGTCTGCCTCGCCGGCCTCGGCTCCCTCGTCGTCCAGCTGCTGCCGCTCGGCTCGATGCCGGGACGGCACGTGTGGGCGTGGTCCGCGGGCGTCTACACGGCCCTGGCCGTGGTGGGGGTGTCCGTCGCGGCCGCCGTGTTCGTGGGCGCCCCCTCCTCGTCGTTCCCCCTGCCGGCGCTGCTGGTCGCGAGCCTCGTCGCGGCCCTGCTGGCGGTCGCGGCCTGGCTGTGGGCGACCTACGTGGAGCCGGCCCGCCGCGCGCTCTAGTCGTTCGTGTCGTCTCACCCTGCCGGGAACGAAAGAGTGCCCCCGCAGGGATTCGAACCCTGACTGAAGCGATTTTAAGTCGCCTGCCTCTGACCGTTGGGCTACGAGGGCGTGCCCCCAGCCTACGATCCAGGCGACGACACGACGACGCCCGCCGCGCTGGGTCAGCGGGCGGGCGTCGTGGGGGCTGGTCGAGTCAGTCGCTGGTCGACAGCGAGCCGCGCCCGGCGTCGGCAGGCACCGCAGCGTCGGCGTCGGCCGTCGCGGCCGGCTTCTTGGCCGCCGGCTTGCGGACGGGAGCCTTGCGGGCCGGCTTCTCGGTCTCGCCCTCGGCGGGCGCGCCCTTCTCGTCGGCCGGGTTGGCGTAGGCCGGGCCGGGCTCGCCGGCGACCTTGCCGAGCTCGGGCGTCGCAGGAGCGGCCGGGGCGGCGACCTCGGTCTTCGGACGCGAGGCGAACTCCTCGAAGGCGGCGCGGGGGCGCTCGCGGTTGTCGAGCGAGACGATGTCGCGGCCGAGCCAGAAGTTGTTCCACCAGCCGGTGGCGACGCGGAACTTGCGCTCGAACGAGGGCATCGCGAGGCCGTGGTAGCCGCGGTGCGCGGCCCACGCCGGCAGGCCCTTGAGCACGAACTTGCCGCTCTGGAACACGCCGACGCCGACGCCGAGCCCGGCGACCGCGCCGAGGTTGTCGTGACGGTAGTCGGCGACGCCCTCGCCGCGCAGCGACGCGGTGATGTTCTTGGCGAGGTGCTTGCCCATGCGGACGGCGTGCTGCGCGTTGGGCACGCAGAAGCCGCCGACGCCCTTGCCGGTCAGGTCGGGCGTGGCCGCGACGTCGCCGCAGGCCCAGGCGTCGGGGACGATGGTCTCGCCGTCGACGACCCGGAGGTCGGCCTTGACGGTGATCCGACCTCTCTCCTCGAGGGGCAGGTCGGTGTTGCGCACCATCGGGTTGGCCATGACGCCGGCCGTCCAGACGATCAGGTCGGACTCGAACGACTCGCCCGTCGAGAGCTCGATGACGCCGCCCACGGCGGACTTCAGCTGCGTGTCGAGGTGCACCGTGGCGGCGCGCTCGGCGAGGTTCTTGAGCACCCAGTGGCTGGTCTCGAGCGACACCTCGGGCATGATGCGGCCCATGGCCTCGACGAGGTGGAAGTGCGTGTCGTCGATGGTCAGCTGAGGGTACTTCTTGAGCAGGTCGCTGGCGAAGCTGCGCAGCTCGGCGAACACCTCGATGCCGGCGAAGCCGCCGCCGACGACCGTGACGGTCAGCAGACGGTCGCGTGCCGCACCGGCGGGCAGGTTCGCGGCCGCCGCGAAGTTGGTGAGGAGCTTGTCGCGGATCGCCGCCGCCTCCTCGATGGTCTTGAGGCCGATCGCCTCGTCGGCGACGCCCGGGATCGGGAACGTGCGCGACACCGCGCCGGCGGTCATGACGACCTGGTCGTAGTCGACGGTCCACGGGTCGCCGACCTCGGGCGTGATGGTCGCCGTCTTCGTGGCGTGGTCGACCTTGGTGACCTTGGCCGTGACGACGTTCGTCTTCTTCAGGTGACGACGCAGCGAGACGACCGCGTGACGCGGCTCGATGGAGCCGGCTGCCACCTCCGGCAGGAACGGCTGGTACGTCATGTACGGCAGCGGGTCGACGATGGTGACCTCCGCCTCCCCGGCGCGCAGCCACTTCTCGAGCTTCCAGGCTGTGTAGAAACCGGCGTAGCCGCCGCCGACGATCAGGATCTTGGGCACAGGGGTGAACTCCTCGAGGTGGTGGGGTGGCACGACGACTTTACTCCTGCTCGTGTCGTCGCCTGAACTGGCGGGCCGCGCCTGCCCCCACGGCGACGAGCGCCGCGCCGAAGACCGCGAAGACGATCAGCGGCAGCCCGGTCGAGCGCATCGACTCGACCGTCGGGAGCAGCGCACGGAGGGGGTGGTCGCCGTCGCTCTGCGGCGTCGGCACGGGCGCGGGCTCGACGGGAGCGACCGCACCGGCGCTCGGCGCGGGGGCGTCGGCGCGTCGGTGCACCCGGATCCACTCGGCGAGGTCGCCCATCGGGTTGGCCGCGACGGGCGCGACGGTGCGCTGGACGGCGGCGGCCGCGTCGACGAGGCCGTACCCGTAGAGCGGGTCGGGCTGCGAGGCGCCCCTCGGGTCGGCCGTCGAGACGACCCTGTTGATCACGTCGGCCGCCCCGAGCTCGGGGTGTGCGCTCCGCACGAGGGCGACCATGCCGGCGACGAGGGGCGTCGCGCCGCTGGTGCCGCTCCAGCTGTAGTGCACGTCGCCCGGGCCGACGCCGACGAGCTTCTCGCTGGGGGCCGAGACGCCGATGGTGATGCCCTGGCTGGAGGCGTCGAAGCTCGCCGCGCCCGAGCGGTCGACGCCGGCGACGGTGAGGACACCCGGCATCGTGGCGGGCGCCCCGACCTCGGTCGTGCCGCTGCCGCGGTTGCCGGCCGCCGCGACGACGACGACGTCCTCCTCCTGCGCGTGCAGGAAGGCCTCGTCCCAGCTCGTGGGCCAGTCGAGGGTGTTGCGGGTCAGGGACATGTTGATCACGTCGGCGCCGTGGTCGACGGCCCAGGTGACGGCGTCGGCGATCTGCTGGTCGGAGTCGACCGCGTCGGCGCCGAACCCCACCGAGATCGAGAGCAGGTCGGCCTCGGGCGCGACGCCGATCACGCCGTCGCCGGTCGCCGTGCCGCGCCCCGCGAGCAGGGAGCCGACGAGGGTCCCGTGGGCAGGGTCGTCGGCGCCGACCGGGCTCTGGCCGTCGGCGGAGCCCTGCCCGGACATGTCCGTGCCCCCGACGACGGCACCCTGCAGCTCGCGGACGGAGCCGTCGACGCCCGTGTCGATCACGGCGACCGTGACGCCCGCGCCGCGCGTCGTCTGCCACGCCTGCTGCACCCCGTAGTCGGACAGCCAGTACTGCGCGTCGCGGATGCTGTCGGCGGACGCCGCCGCGGCGGGCACGAGCGTGAGCCCCGCGGCCGTCGCCACCACGAGCACGCTCGTCGCCAGCGCCCTGGTCGCCCCGCGCCCCCCGGTGCGG
>NZ_CAUPYL010000221.1:0-4031 GCF_963515265.1 uncultured Frigoribacterium sp. | reverse complement strand
CAGCTGCTCGGTCGGGTCGGTCACGCGACGAGCGGCGGCACCCGCTCGCCCTCGGGCGGCGCGGCCGGGGGAGTGCCGTCGCCGAACGGCCGCCCGCCGAGCTGCTCGCGACCGTGGTCGGTCAGCCAGCCCGACGGGTCGGGACCGGCCGGGACGATCCCCGTCGGGTTGATGTCGCTGTGCACGACGTAGTAGTGCGCCTTGATCTGGGCGAAGTCGATCGTGTCGCCGAAGCCGGGCGTCTGGAACAGGTCGCGGGCGTAGGCCCAGAGCACCGGCATCTCGGCCAGCTTCGAGCGGTTGCACTTGAAGTGGCCGTGGTAGACGGCGTCGAAGCGGGCGAGGGTGGTGAAGAGGCGGATGTCGGCCTCGGTGATCGTGTCCCCGACGAGGAACCGCTGCCCGGCGAGGCGCTCGGACAGCCAGTCGAGGCGCTCGAAGAGCGTGCGGTACGCCCGCTCGTAGCTCTTCTGCGAGCCGGCGAACCCGGCGCGGTAGACGCCGTTGTTCACGTCGCGGAACACGACGGCGTTCACCTCGTCGATCTCGCCGCGCAGGCGCTCGGGGTAGAGCTCGGGCGCTCCCTCGCGGTGGTGCTCGGTCCACTCGGTGGCGAAGTCGAGGGTGATCTGCGGGAAGTCGTTGGTGACCACCTTGCCGGTCGGCACGTCGACGATCGCGGGCACGGTGATGCCGCGGGCGTAGTCGGGGGTCCGGGCGAAGAACGCCTCCTGCAGCCGCTCGATGCCGAGCACGGGGTCGCGGCCGTCGGGGTCGAGGTCGAAGGTCCAGCTGCGGGCGTCGTGGGTCGGGCCGGGCAGGCCGAGCGAGATGGCGCCCTCGAGGCCGAGGAGGCGGCGCGAGATGACGGTGCGGTTGGCCCAGGGGCAGGCGCGGGCCGCGACCAGACGGTAGCGACCGGCCTCGACGGGCCAGCCGTCGACGGCGTCGCGCGTGATCCTGTCCTCGATGTAGTTCGTGTCGCGGGTGTACTCCTGGCCGGGCTCGACGTACGTGCCCTTCGCCTGCTGCTCGTCGCTCATGCCCGCCACCCTACGCAGAAGCGTCCGAGAGCCCCGCCGGGAGCCTCACGCGGACGCGTCCGAGAGGTCGGGCAGCTCGTGCCCCTCGGGGGCCGCTCCGGCCGCGCCCGCCGCCGCACGGCCCGCCTGCCAGTCGCGCCACATCGCCTTGAGGTCCCAGGCGGCCTCGGCCTCGAGCGAGATGCCGCGCTCGCCGGTGCGCCTGGTCCGCCCCTGGATCAGCAGCAGCTTCGTGCCGAACAGCAGCGGCCCCGACCTCGCCTGCGCCTCCTCGAAGAACGTCGCGTCGGCACAGCCCGTGCCGTCGTCGACGCTGATGAACACGACCCGTTTGCCGCTGCGCATCGGCGGCGTCTGGGTGGCGATCCGGATGCCCGCGACGAGCACGGTGGTGCCGTTCCAGTGGTCTCGCAGGTCGGCTGCCCGGACGACGCCGAGGTCGTCGAGCATCGGGCGGTAGCTCTCGATCACGTGCTCGCTGACCTCCATCGACAGGATGTCGAGCTCGTCGCCCACCCTGTCGCGCAGGCTCACGTCGGGGGTGCCGGTGGGCACCTCCGCCGAGTCGTCGACCGAGAAGTCGAGCTGGTTCTGCACGTCGGAGGCGCGTGGCCGTGCGGTGCGCTGCGTCAGCGACCGCACACGGGCGAGCACGTCGCCCCTCGTCCGCCCGGGGCCGGCCAGGGAGTCGAGCGCGCCGACCTGCGCCAACCGCTCGATCAGCCGCCGCGACGGCGTGGCCCGCTGCCAGAAGTCGGTGATCGACTCGTAGGGCCGGCCCACGACGACGCGGGCGAGCTCGGAGTCGCTGATGCCGTGCACGTCGGAGAGCGACAGGCGGATGCCGAGGTCGCCCGGGCGGCTGGGCGCGATCGGCGTCGCCGGGGCGCGCACCCGCTCGACCCTGTAGACGTCGGTCGACGCGTTGACGTCGAGCGGCAGCACGGGCACGCCCATGCGTCGCGCCTCGGTCAGCAGCAGCCGCTTCGGGTACATCCCGGGGTCGTGGGTCAGCACCCCGGCGAGGAACTCCGCCGGGTAGTGGGTCTTGAGCCAGGCGGTCTGGTAGGTGGGCAGCGCGAACGCGGCGCCGTGCGCCTTGCAGAAGCCGAAGGAGCCGAACCCCTTGAGCACCGCCCAGATCTTGTCGACCTGGGCGTCGGTGAACCGCCTCCTGCCGTCGTCGTCGACGTTCCCGGTCGTGCGCCTGCGGAACTCGACCTCGAGGGCGTCGTCCTGGCCCTTGCCCATGTGCCGACGGATCTCGTCGGCCTCGGCGAGCGAGACCTCCATCGTCGCCTCGAGGATGCGCAGCACGTGCTCGTGGTAGATCACCACGCCGTAGCTGTCGTCGAGGAACGGCGCGAAGCTCGGGTGCAGGTAGTCGGGCCGCTGGAACCCGTGCTTCGTGTCGAGGAACGGCGCGACCATGTTGCCCTTCATCGGGCCGGGGCGGAACAGCGAGATGTCGGCGATCAGGTCGCTGTAGCGGTCGGGCTGCATCTTGCCGATCAGCTCGCGCTGCCCGGGGCTCTCGATCTGGAACATGCCGAGGGTGTGGGTGGTGCGGATCGCCTCGAAGGTGGGCTCGTCGTCGTGCGGGATCTCGTCGAGCTCGACCCGCCCCTGCCGGTTGACGTAGGGAACGTCGACGGCGAGTCCGCCGGCCAGGGCGGCGCGGGCACCGTTCACCCGCTCGATCTCGTCGAGCGCGTACGCCATCGAGCTCTGCATCCGGACCCCGAGCACGTCGAGCTTCAGCAGGCCCGCGTCGTTCATGTCGTGCTTGTCGAACTGGCTCATCGGCAGCCCGATGCCGCTCGGCTGCACAGGAGTCGTGCTGAGCAGGTCGGAGTCGCCGAGGATCACCCCGCACGGGTGCATCGAGATGTGCCGGGGCAGCCGGTCGAGCCGCTCGGTCAGGTCGACGAGCAGGTCGATCTGGCCGTTCTGCCGGGCGAGGTCGGCGATGGCCCGCAGCTCGGGCTTCTCGGCCATGGCGGTGCGCAGGTCGCGGGCGTTCGACCGCCAGACGTTGTTCGCGACGAGGTCGATCTGGTCGTCGTCGAGCCCGAGGGCCTGGCCGGCGTCGCGCACCGCCCCCCGGCCGCGGTAGGTCGACTGCATCGACATGAGAGTGACCCGGTTGCTGCCGTAGCGGTCGAAGATCGCCCGGTAGATCTCGTGCCGCCTGGCCGACTCGACGTCGATGTCGATGTCGGGCAGCGTCTCGCGCTTGTTGCCGAGGAACCGCTCGAACAGCAGGTCGTGCTCTATCGGGTCGACGTTCGAGATGCGCAGCAGGTAGGTCACCAAGCTGCCCGCGCCCGACCCGCGAGCGGCGTTCCGCACCCGCATGTCGCGCATCAGCGCCGAGACGTCGGCCACGGTGAGGAAGTAGCTGGCGAAGCCGAAGCCCGTGATGATCCCCAGCTCGTAGCGCATCCGTTCGTCGACGGTGCGGCGCAGCGCCTGGTCGGCGTGGCCGAAGCGCTCGGTGACGCCCGCCTCGGCCCGGCGGAACAGCACCTGGTCGGGGTCGCCGTCGACGCCGATGGCGCTGAGCTCGGGCGTCTTCGGCCGGCGCCAGCGCAGGTCGGCATCGGGGTCGAGGCGGCAGCGGTCGGCGAGCCGCTCGGTCTCGGCGAGCATCTCCTCAGCCGCGCGGCGAGGGCACGAGGAGGCGTCGGCGACGAGGGTCGCCAGCGCGCGCATCTCGTCGCCCGGCTTCAGCGACGCCTGCGCGTTCGGCTGCGGCGTGAACGCCCCCAGAGGGGCCAGGTGCCCCGCCGAGTCGAGCACGTCGGCCGTGACCGCGCCGTCGGGGTCGAGGTAGCGCACCGCGTTGGTCAGCACGGCGGGCACCCCGACGTGCTCGGCCAGCTCGAGCATGCGCGCCGCGTGCCGCACGCTGCGGCTCTCGCCCGGCTCGGTGAGGTGGCAGACGACCTCGACGGCCACGCCGCCGGGCAGCTCGCGCGCCCAGGC
>NZ_CAUPYL010000220.1:0-4038 GCF_963515265.1 uncultured Frigoribacterium sp. | reverse complement strand
CCCCGGTCCCCGACCCGCGCCCCCGAGCCCCTGGCCCGCCGTCGTCTCCGCGGCCGCCGCCGTTTGGGTGGTCATGCTGCTCGTCGGCAGCGTCGGCTACGCCGTGGTGCGCGGCGAGGCCGTCTGGCTGGTGCTCTTCGCCGCGCGCTACGCGCTGTCGCCGTTCGTGCTCGGCGCGGTCGTCTGCGCCGCCCTCGTCGTGCTCGGCACGCTGCTGGTCTCGAGGGCCGAGCCCGCCCGCTGACCGGGCAGGGAGGCGCCTGGCCGTTCGCCGTCGGCGTCCCGTCGCAGCCCGGAGACATTTGATTAACCCCCTGGCCGAAGCTATGCTCTATCGGGTGTGCGCTTCATCGCGCGCCCGAAAATCCCGCTCGTACCACGGTCGACGACCAGGCACGAGCAGGGTCACACCGTCCCCCAGCTGCTCCGCGTGCTCGTCACGCAGCGGTCGCCGGGCGGGGCAGGGCCTCATCCGGCCCGGTCCCGACGAGACGAGGACGCCGACCATCCGGTCGGACAGAGCAGAGCACTGCACGGCGCAGCACCGGCCGAGAGCAGAGCGCAACCAAGGAGAACCAGTGCCAACCATCCAGCAGCTGGTCCGCAAGGGACGCACGCCGAAGGTCGTCAAGACCAAGGCCCCCGCCCTGCGGTCCAACCCCCAGCAGCGTGGCGTGTGCACCCGCGTGTACACCACCACCCCCAAGAAGCCGAACTCCGCGCTCCGCAAGGTCGCCCGTGTGAAGCTCTCCAACGGCACCGAGGTCACCGCCTACATCCCCGGCGAGGGCCACAACCTGCAGGAGCACTCGATGGTGCTCGTGCGCGGCGGTCGTGTGAAGGACCTCCCCGGCGTGCGCTACAAGATCGTCCGTGGCGCCCTCGACACCCAGGCCGTGAAGAACCGCAAGCAGGCTCGTAGCCTCTACGGTGCGAAGAAGGACAAGAAGTAATGCCTCGTAAAGGACCCGCGCCCAAGCGCCCCGTCGTCGCCGACCCGGTCTACGGTGCGCCGATCGTCAGCCAGCTCGTCAACAAGATCCTCCTCGACGGCAAGAAGGGCCTCGCCGAGCGCATCGTCTACGGTGCTCTCGCCGGCGTCTCCGCCAAGAACGACCAGGATGCCGTCGTCACGCTGAAGAAGGCGCTCGACAACGTGCGCCCGACCCTCGAGGTGCGTTCGCGCCGCGTCGGCGGCTCGACCTACCAGGTCCCCGTCGAGGTCAAGCCGCACCGCGCGAACACGCTCGCGCTCCGCTGGCTCACCACCTACGCCAAGGCTCGTCGCGAGAAGACGATGACCGAGCGCCTCATGAACGAGATCCTCGACGCCTCCAACGGCCTCGGCGCCGCTGTCAAGCGCCGTGAGGACACTCACAAGATGGCCGAGGCGAACAAGGCCTTCGCGCACTACCGCTGGTAACAGCCACGGAGGCGCGGTGTGCGCACGACGTGCACCGCGCCTCCTCGGCTCCCGCTTTCCCCACCTACCCCTTCGGAGGAACCTGTGGCACAGGACGTGCTCACCGACCTGAACAAGGTCCGCAACATCGGCATCATGGCGCACATCGATGCTGGCAAGACGACGACGACCGAGCGCATCCTGTACTACACCGGCATCACCCACAAGATCGGTGAGGTCCACGACGGTGCGGCCACGATGGACTGGATGGCGCAGGAGCAGGAGCGCGGCATCACGATCACGTCCGCCGCGACGACGTGCTTCTGGAACAAGAACCAGATCAACATCATCGACACCCCCGGCCACGTCGACTTCACGGTCGAGGTCGAGCGTTCGCTCCGCGTGCTCGACGGCGCGGTCGCCGTCTTCGACGGCAAGGAGGGCGTCGAGCCCCAGTCCGAGACCGTCTGGCGTCAGGCCGACAAGTACGACGTGCCCCGCATCTGCTTCGTCAACAAGATGGACAAGCTCGGCGCCGACTTCTACTTCACGGTCGACACGATCATCAACCGCCTGGGTGCCAAGCCCCTCGTCATGCAGCTCCCGATCGGTTCGGAGTCCTCGTTCGAGGGCGTCGTCGACCTGGTCGAGATGCGTGCGCTGACGTGGCGCGGCGACTCCAAGGGAGACGTCGAGCTGGGTGCGAAGTACGAGATCGAGGAGATCCCGGACGACCTCAAGGAGAAGGCCGCGGAGTACCGCGCCAAGCTCCTCGAGACGGTCGCCGAGTCGGACGACGCGCTGCTCGAGAAGTACTTCGGCGGCGAAGAGCTGACGATCGCCGAGATCAAGGGCGCCGTCCGCAAGATGACGGTCAACAGCGAGCTGTACCCGATCTTCTGTGGTTCCGCGTTCAAGAACCGCGGCGTCCAGCCGATGCTCGACGCGGTCATCGACTACCTCCCCTCGCCGCTCGACGTGCCCCCCATGGAGGGCCACGACGTCCGCGACGCCGAGAAGGTCATCATCCGCAAGCCCGAGTCGACGGAGCCGTTCTCGGCCCTCGCCTTCAAGGTCGCGGTGCACCCCTTCTTCGGTCGCCTCACCTACGTCCGCGTGTACTCCGGCTCGATCGAGTCGGGTGCCCAGGTCATCAACTCGACCAAGGACAAGAAGGAGCGCATCGGCAAGATCTTCCAGATGCACTCCAACAAGGAGAACCCGGTCGACAGCGTCACCGCCGGCCACATCTACGCGGTCATCGGCCTGAAGTTCACCACCACCGGTGACACGCTGTGCGACCCGTCCGAGCAGATCGTGCTCGAGTCGATGACGTTCCCCGAGCCCGTCATCGAGGTCGCCATCGAGCCCAAGACGAAGGCCGACCAGGAGAAGCTCTCGCTGGCCATCCAGAAGCTCGCCGAAGAGGACCCGACGTTCCGCGTCGAGCTCAACGTCGAGACCGGCCAGACGGTCATCAAGGGCATGGGCGAGCTCCACCTCGACATCCTCGTCGACCGCATGAAGCGCGAGTTCAACGTCGAGGCGAACGTCGGCAAGCCCCAGGTGGCCTACCGCGAGACGCTCAAGAAGGGCATCGAGCGCTACGACTACACCCACAAGAAGCAGACCGGTGGGTCGGGCCAGTTCGCCAAGATCCAGATCGCCCTGGAGCCCTACGAGGTCACGGCCGAGTCGACCTACGAGTTCGTCAACAAGGTCACCGGCGGCCGCGTCCCGCGGGAGTACATCCCCTCGGTCGACGCCGGCATCCAGGACGCCATGCAGGTCGGAGTCCTCGCGGGCTACCCGACGGTGGGCGTCCGGGCGCTGCTCCTCGACGGCGCGGCGCACGACGTCGACTCGTCGGAGATGGCCTTCAAGATCGCTGGGTCGATCGCCTACAAAGAGGCGGCTCGCAAGGCCCAGCCCGTTCTCCTCGAGCCGCTCATGGCGGTCGAGGTGCGTACGCCCGAGGAGTACATGGGCGACGTCATCGGCGACCTCAGCTCGCGACGCGGGCAGATCTCGTCGATGGAAGACGCCAGTGGTGTGAAGGTCGTTCGGGCCAGCGTGCCGCTGTCGGAGATGTTCGGCTACGTCGGAGACCTGCGGTCGAAGACCTCGGGTCGTGCCGTCTACTCGATGACGTTCGAGTCGTACCAGGAAGTCCCCTCGGCCGTCGCCGAGGAGATCATCCAGAAGAACAAGGGCGAATAGTCCCGAATCTCGCGGCCGTTCCTCGACCGCGTAACATGTACACACACCAATCCGCAGTGTCCGGTAGGCCGGGTCATCGACCCGGCCCCCGGCCCCACTGCAACCGAGTCCTGAGGAGGACCCACAGTGGCTAAGGCCAAGTTCGAGCGGACCAAGCCGCACGTCAACATCGGAACCATCGGTCACGTCGACCACGGCAAGACCACGCTCACCGCGGCGATCACCAAGGTCCTGCACGACAAGTACCCGACCCTCAACGAGGCGTCGGCCTTCGACCAGATCGACAACGCGCCCGAAGAGAAGCAGCGCGGCATCACGATCAACATCTCGCACGTCGAGTACCAGACGGAGAAGCGTCACTACGCTCACGTCGACGCTCCCGGTCACGCCGACTACATCAAGAACATGATCACCGG
>NZ_CAUPYL010000219.1:0-4041 GCF_963515265.1 uncultured Frigoribacterium sp. | reverse complement strand
CCCGCCCCCCCGCCCCCCCCCCCCGGTCGTCTCGCATCACCAACACCCGGCGGGGTTGCACGTCCCACTCCGGGGTGCGATGCCGACCGGTACGGGCACTGCAGCAGCAGCAGCAGCAGCAGCCAGCGTCGGCCGCGGCCGGTCCCGACCCGACCCGAGGCGGCGAGCGTCAGACGGGCGAGGCGGGCGGCACGGCGAGCGGCAGCCGCACCGTGAAGACGGCTCCGTCGGCACTGCTGGCGACCGAGACGTCGCCGCCGTGGGCGTGCGCGACGGCCTCGACGATGGCGAGCCCGAGGCCGGTCGAGCCTGCCTTGCGCGAACGCGAGCTGTCGGCCCGGGCGAAGCGCTCGAACAGCACGGGCAGCACCGCCGGGTCGATGCCCGGGCCCTCGTCGGAGACCGTGACGACGGCCCGGCGTCCCGCCTCGTCGACGCCCAGGGCGACGTGCACGGGCGTGCCCTCCGGCGTGTGGGTCCGCGAGTTGGTGAGCAGGTTCGCGACGATCTGGTGCAGGCGCATCGCGTCCCCGGGCACGACGACCGGCTCGTCGGGCAGCACGACGTCGACGTCGTGGGCAGGGTCGGCCACCCCCGCGTCGTTGACGGCGTCGAGCACGATGCGGGTGAGGTCGACGTCGGCCACGACGATGTCGCGACCCTCGTCGAGGCGGGCGAGGAGCAGCAGGTCCTCCACGAGCGAGGTCATGCGCAGCGACTCCGACTCGATGCGGCCCATCGCGTAGACGACGTCGTCGGGCAGGCCCGCGCCCATCCGCCGGGTCAGCTCGGCGTAGCCGCGCACGGACGCCAAGGGGGTGCGGAGCTCGTGCGAGGCATCGGCGACGAACTGCCGCACCTTGTTCTCGCTCTGCTGCCGCGCCTCCAGCGCCGCCGCGACGTGGCCGAGCATGTGGTTGAGCGACGCCCCCACCCGGCCGACCTCGGTGCGCGTGTCGGTGTCCTGCTCGTCGACCCGCTCGGCCAGGGCGACCTCGCCGCGGTCGAGGGGCAGCTCGGCCACGCGCAGCGCGGTGTCCGAGAGCCGCTCGAGCGGGCGCAGCGCCCGCCGCACGACGGCGTACGCGATGAGGATCGCGACGACGAGGCCGAGCAAGGTCACGAAGGCGATGGAGGCGATCATGCCGGCCACGGTCTGGGTCACGCTGTCGGTGGGCAGGCCCACGACGAGGTAGCCCGACGACACGGTGCCGCCGCTCCGCGACCCGAGGGTCACGGGGACGGCCTCGACCCGGTAGCCGCCGAGGTCCGAGCCGAGCGACACGGTGACCGGGCCGCCCGCGTCGGGCACGGTCGCGAGCGCAGAGGTGATCTCGTCGGTGAGGGGATCCTCGAGCTCGCCCGCCTCGGTGACGGTGAAGGCCTGCTGCACGACGTCGCCGACGAGCACGGCGGTGAACGTGCCTGGCGCCTGTCGGGGCGCGCCGAGGGCGTCGCTGTCGGGGCTGAGGCTCGGGCGGCCCGACGAGCCTCCGATCGAGGCCGCCGTCAAGGCCCTGTTGGTCGCGCCCGTGAGGTCGTCGTCGAGCTGGTTCATCAGCGAGCCGCGCAGCGCGACCACGCTCACGGTGCCGATGACCACGGTCAGGAGCACCACGATCGCGACGATGCTGAGGATCAGGCGGTTGCGGAGCGTGAGGGGGGCGGAGGCGCGGGGCACGCGCCCGAGGAGCCCGCCGAGACGGGACCCTCCGGGTGCGGCCGCGCTCACGACGTGGGCTTGATGACGTAGCCCACGCCGCGCACGGTGTGGATCATCGCCTCTTCGCCCGCGTCGATCTTCTTGCGGAGGTACGAGATGTAGATCTCGACGACGCTCGACTTGCCGCCGAAGTCGTAGCTCCAGACGCGGTCGAGGATCTGCGCCTTGCTGAGCACCCGTCGCGGGTTGCGCATCAGGAAGCGCAGCAGCTCGAACTCGGTGGCGGTCAGCTCGACCTCGCGGTCGCCGCGGTGCACCTCGTAGCTCTCCTCGTCGAGCACCAGGTCGCCGACGACGATGCGGCTGTCGCCAGCCTCGCTCACGGCCGACGCGGACCGACGGATGAGGCCGCGGAGCCTGGCCACCACCTCCTCGAGGGAGAACGGCTTGGTGACGTAGTCGTCGCCGCCCGCCGTCAGCCCGGAGACGCGGTCCTCGACGGAGTCCTTCGCGGTGAGGAACAGGATCGGGGTGTCGTCGCCCCCGGCACGCAGACGACCGAGCACCTGGATGCCGTCGATGTCGGGCAGCATCCAGTCGAGCACGATCGCGTCGGGCTGGAACTCGCGGGCCAGCGCGAGGGCGCCCTGCCCGTCGGCGGCGGCCTTGACGTCCCACCCCTCGTAGCGGAGGGCCATCGAGAGGAGGTCGGTGAGGCTGTTCTCGTCGTCGACGACGAGGACTCGGAGGGGCGAGCCGTCGGCCCGGGTGAGTCGGGGGGCCTGCGCGGGGGTGGGGGTCGTCGTGGTCACGCACTCAGCTTCGAGCCGGTTCCTATGAACGGACTGTGCTGCTCCGATGCGTTGCCTGCGCGTCTCTCATCGGAAGCTCATGGACGGCCCATCGGGTGCTGCGAGACCGCCTCCCTAGCGTCGCCCCCGACCTGATCCCCCGCGGATCCCCCTGCACCGAGGAGACCCCCGATGTTCCTGACCTACCTGCTCAGAGAGCTGAGCAACAGACGCAAGCAGACCGTGGTGATCGCGGCCGGCATGGCGCTCGCGATCGCGCTCGTGATCGTCGTCAGCGGCGTGGCGGCCGGCGTGCGGAACGCCCAGTCGTCCGTGCTCGAGTCCGTCTACGGCGTCGGCACCGACGTCACGATCACGCAGACCGCAGAGCCGGGCGCCGACGGCGGCGGTCCCGGCCGGCAGTTCGCCTTCGGCTCGGGCGACGGCACGACCACCGACGACGGCAGCACGGAGGTCGCGCAGAGCACCCTCTCGGCCGCCCGCGGCACGGCGACCTTCGCCTCGTCGGCCCTGGCGACCGTCGAGGGCGTCGACGGCGTGTCCGCCGCGACGGCCACGTTGAGCCTCGAGAACTCCAGCTTCTCGGGCACTCTGCCCGACTTCTCCCAGGGCGCAGGAGGCGCCGGCACCGACGGCGCGACCGGCGGCGGCACCGGGACCGGGACGGACGGGACCGACACGGGCAGCCAGCTCGCACCTCCCACGGGCGGGGCGGACGGCGCCGGCGGCAGCGCGTTCGACGTCGACCAGTTCTCGGTCACGGGCCTCGACCCGAGCGCGGCCGCGGTCGGCCCGCTGACCAGCGCCTCGCTCGTCGACGGCCGCACCCTCACCGCCGACGACGCGGGAGCGGACGTCGTCGTGCTCGACCAGACCTACGCCACGAGTGCAGAGCTCGCGGTCGGCGACACCCTCGCGATCGGCGGCACCGACTTCGCGGTGGTGGGGATCGTCGCGTCCACCTCGTCCGACGCGGCCACCGCCTCCGACGCGTACGTCCCGCTCGACACGGCGCAGGCGCTCAGCGGGCTGACCGACCAGATCAGCGACGTGTACGTGACCGCGGCGAGCGCCAGCGGCGTCGACGCCCTGAAGACCGATCTGCAGGCCGCCCTGCCCGACGCCACCGTGAGCACGCAGTCCGACCTCGCGTCGAGCGTCTCCGGCTCGCTGTCGACCGCCTCCGACCTGATCGGCAAGCTCGGCACCTGGCTCTCGGTGATCGTGCTCGCCGCGGCGTTCCTCATCGCGATCCTCTTCACCGTCTCGGGCGTCAGCCGACGCACCCGCGAGTTCGGCACCCTCAAGGCGATCGGCTGGAGCAACGCTCGCATCACCCGTCAGGTGGCGGGCGAGTCGCTCGTCCAGGGCCTCGTCGGCGGCGTCGTCGGCGTCGCGGCAGGTCTCGTCGGGCTGCTCGTGGTGAACCTCGTCGCCCCGACCCTGTCGGCTGCGGCCACGACCACCGCGGCAGGTCCCGGCGGCGCTGCCGGCGGGCCCGGAGCGGCAGCCGACGCAGGAGGTGCGGCTGCAGCAGGCGGCGGCGGCTTCGGCCAGCAGCTGGCC
>NZ_CAUPYL010000218.1:0-4070 GCF_963515265.1 uncultured Frigoribacterium sp. | reverse complement strand
CGACGACGACGGGCGCCCCCAGGTCGCCGCCCTCGCGCAGACCGAGGCTCAGCGGCACGCTGGCGAGCAGCGGCACGTCGGACTCCTGCCCGGCCGAGAGGCGGCGTGCGGTCTCGGCGCCGCCGCCGGTGCCGAACAGCTCGAGCACGGTGCCGTCGGGCTGGGCGAGTCCCGCCATGTTCTCGACCACCCCGAGGAGGCGCTGCCCGGTCTGGCGTGCCACGACGCCGCTGCGCTCGGCGACGTCGGCCGCCGCGGGCTGCGGCGTCGTCACGACCAGCACCTCGGCGTGGGGCAGCAGCTGCCCGACCGAGATCGCGACGTCGCCCGTTCCGGGCGGCAGGTCGAGCAGCAGCACGTCGAGGTCGCCGAAGAACACGTCCGTGAGGAACTGCTGGATGGTGCGGTGCAGCATCGGTCCGCGCCAGGCCACCGCGACGGACGAGTCGTCGACGAACATGCCGATCGAGATCACCTTCACCCCGTGGGCCACCGGGGGCAGGATCATGTCGTCGACCTGCGTGGGCTTGACGGCGGCGCCGTCCGGGCCGACCAGGCCGAGCAGGCCCGGGATGCTGAAGCCGTAGACGTCGGCGTCGACGATGCCGACCGACAGGCCGCGGGCCGCGAGCGAGACGGCGAGGTTGGCGGTCACCGTCGACTTGCCCACGCCTCCCTTGCCGCTGGTGACCGCGATGACGCGGGTGAGCGAGTCCGGTCCGAACTGCTGTACGCGGGCCCCCCGGCCGGCTCGGAGCTTCTCGGTGAGCGCGTGCCGTTCCTCCTTCGTCATGACGGTGACGTCGACCGTCACGTCCGTGACGCCGTCGACCGAGGCCGTCGCGGCTCGCACGTCGCGCTCGATCGTGTCGGCCGCGGGGCAGCCCACGATCGTCAGCTTGACCGAGACCGTCGCCGCGCCGGCCGCGTCGACCGACACGTCGCCGATCATGTCCAGCTCGGTGACCGGTCGGCGGATCTCGGGGTCGAGCACTGATCCCAGCGCCGTCCGCACGCGGGCTGCGGGGGTGCCTGCGTCAGCGGTGTCAGCCACGGGGCGCGTCGTCCGTCGTGGCCGCCGCAGCCGCCTCCTCGTCCCGGCGGTCCATCTCGTCGAGCAGCCCCCTCAGCTCGGCCCGGATGAAGTCCTTGCTGGCCATGTCGCGGATCGCGATGCGCAGCGCCACGACCTCGCGGGCGAGGTACTCGGTGTCGGCGAGGTTGCGCTCGGCCCGCTGGCGGTCCTGCTCGAACTGGACGCGGTCGCGGTCGTCCTGGCGGTTCTGCGCGAGGAGGATCAAGGGCGCAGCGTAGGAGGCCTGCAGCGACAGGATCAGGGTCAGCGCCGTGAAGCCGATCGCGGCGCTGTCGAAGCGGATGCTCTCGGGCGCCGTGGTGTTGTAGACCATCCACAGCACGCAGAACGCCGTCAGGGCGATCAGGAACTGCGGCGTGCCCATCGCCCGGGCGATCGCCTCGGTGGCGCGCCCGAAGCGGTCGCGTCCGACGCGGCGGCGTCCCGGCAGCACCCGGGTGCGCAGGCCCTTGGGGGAGTCGAGACGGACCGTGCTGCGGTTATCGCGTGCCACCGGTGGTCCTCCTCGTGGTCGTCGTCGGGGTCGTGGTCAGGGGGGCGCGGCGGGCACGTGCCCGCGAACGGCTGAGCGGTCTGTCCTGGTCGTTGCTGCGCCAGTCGTCGGGCAGCACGTGGTCCAGGACGTCGTCGATGGTCACCACCCCGACGAGGCGGTGGGCGGCGTCGACGACGGGCACGCTGACGAGGTTGTACGTCGCCATGACCCGCGTCACCTCGAGAGCCGTCGCGTCGACGCGCACCGGCTCGAGCTGCTGGTCGAGCAGCGTGCCCAGCCGCTCGTTGGGCGGGTAGCGGAGCATCCGCTGGAAGTGCACCATGCCGAGGAACCGCCCGGTCGGCGGCTCGTACGGCGGCAGGGTCACGCAGACGGCGGCCCCGAGCGCAGGCGCCAGCTCGTGGCGACGGATGAGGGCGAGGCCCTCGGCCACGGTCGCGTCGGCCGAGACGATGACCGGCTCGGTGGTCATCAGCCCGCCGGCGGTGTCCGCGTCGTAGCTGAGCAGCATGCGGACGTCGTCCGCCTCCTCCGGCTCCATCAGCTGGAGCAGCTGCTCCTTGCGCTCGTCGCCGAGCTGCGACATCAGGTCGGCGGCGTCGTCGGGCTGCATCTGGTCGAGCACGCCTGCGGCGCGCTGGTCGTCGAGCTGGGAGAAGATCTCGACCTGCTCGTCCTCCGGCAGCTCCTCGAGCACGTCGGCCAGGCGGTCGTCGGACAGCTCGGAGGCCACCTCGAGGCGGCGCTCGGGGGTCAGGTCGAGCAGGGTGTTGGCGAGGTCGGCGGGCACGAGGTCGGAGTAGGCGGCGATGAGGTGCTCGGCGCTCTGGGCCTCGCCCGTCTCGTTCTCCTCCGTCACCTCGTCCCACGTGGCGAACGCGGTGGGGCCCTTGCCGAAGGGCGACGGCGTGGTCTTCGGACGGCGGAGGAACAGCTGCCCGATCTCCCAGTCGCCCTCGCTGACCTCGTCGATCGCGACGTCCTCGACGACGGCGCGGCCGCCGTCACGGCGCAGGGAGACCCTGCGGCCGAGCATCTCGGCGATGACGCGGGTCTCGCCGCCGCGCTGCTCGAAGCGACGCAGCGTGATCGTGCCGCTCGTGATGATCTGCCCCGAGCCGATGCTCGTGACGCGGCCGATGCTGACGAACACGCGGCGCTTGCCGGGCACCTCGACGATCAGGCCGACGACCCGCGGGGGGTCCTCACGGCGGTAGACGACGAGGACGTCCCTCACCTTGCCCACCTTGTCGCCGGCGGGGTCGAAGACGGAGCACCCGGCGAGACGGGCGACGAAGACTCTGGTGGCGCTCACGGCTCCAAGTTAGTCGCTCAGCCCGACCGCGCCGCGTGCTGCCGTCCATGCCGACGTGTTTCACTGCTCTCATGACGAACCCGAGCCCGTGGGGCCGCCGAGCGCCGAGCATCCCGACCCTGCCCCGCGGCGACGTCCTCGGGACGTACGCGAGCTACCCCGAGGCCCAGGCCGTCGTCGAGCGACTGTCGCACGCCGACTTCCCCATCAAGCAGCTCGCGATCATCGGGAACGAGCTCACGACGGTCGAGCGGGTCACCGGCCGGCTGACCTACGGCCGTGCGGCGCTGGCCGGCGCCGTCACCGGCCTCTGGATCGGCGTCTTCTTCGGGGCCGTCATGCTCCTCTTCTCGCCCGACACCGCCTCCGTCACGACGATCCTCGCGGCGTCGCTGATCGGCGCCGGCTTCGGCATGCTCTACGGCCTCGCCAGCTTCGCGATCAGCAGGCGCCGCCGCGACTTCACCTCGACCCACCAGGTGCTCGCCCGCAGCTACCAGATCGTCGTCGACCCGGAGCTCACCCACCGCGCGCAGCAGATCCTCGCGGGGCAGACGCCCGGGCGCTGAGGCGACCGGCACGCCCGCCGGTCGGGATCGTTCCGGACCCGTGACCCCGCTGTCCCGCACCCGCACCCGCAGTGGCAGCCGCAGGTGCAGCCCTCGCCTGCCTCCGTGCCGCCCGGCAGGAGAGGTCGCTCGGCGTCGACGGACCTGACCCGTCCCGGCCCGTGGCCGACCCCGGCCCCCGGTAAACTGGCGCGACCGTCCCCGACCCCGAGAGAGCGCCATGGCCCCGAGATGGACGCGGTTCGTCCGCGGCTGGCTGACCGCCGGCTTCTCCGTCGTCGTCGCCGCCTTCTCGCACGTCGCGGGCGGCGGTGCCGAGCCCGGCACGCTCGGGGTGGTGCTCGCGCTCGCCTTCTCGGTGCCCCTCTGCATAGCGTTGACCGGCCGTCGGGCCTCGCTGCTCCGTCTCGCCGTCTCGGTCGCCGCCAGCCAGCTCGCGTTCCACCTCCTGTTCTCGCTGGGCGCCGCCGCCGGCTCCGGCGCCTCGTCCGTGGGCGGGCACCACTCGCCCCTGGTCGTCACGGCCGGCGCGTCCGACGTGCTCGCCGCGCCCGGCGGGCACCACATGGCGACGGCCGGCGGGCTCATGTGGGC
>NZ_CAUPYL010000217.1:0-4087 GCF_963515265.1 uncultured Frigoribacterium sp. | reverse complement strand
GCGTGCGGCGACGGCTCCACCCCCGGCGCCCGCTCGGCGGCGACGACGGCGACGACGACGACGGCGACGGCGAGGGGGGCGGCGACGGCTCCTGCTCCGGTCCCGACGTCGGACCTCCGCTCGCCCCCGGTGCGGCCTGGCCCGCGGCCTGCGGCAGTGCGTCGTCGCTCATCTGGTCCCCCTGGTCAGTCGTGACCGGCCAACACTACCGCCGCCCTCGTCGGCGCCACGGGCACCTGCACGGTGAGGGGCTCGCCGCTGCCGAGGTGCACCAGCGCCCGCCCGGGGACGACCCGCGACGACACCATCGACCGTGTCACCCGGACGCCGACGAGGTCGCCGTCGAGGGTCGCCTGCGGGCTGAGCAGCGCCCCGCGGCGGTTCTTCTTCGCTTCGACCTGCCAGCCCGAGAAGCCCGCGCAGAGACCGTTCGCGTTGCCGCCGAGCACGAGCGCCCGGCGGTGGTCGGCCGCCGACTGCACGAACGCGCGGAGCCACTGCTTCGCGCTGACGTCGAGCAGCAGCTCGCCGTCGTCGACGATCAGCGCCACCGGCCTGCCGTCGGGCGCGAGCAGGGGCGCGAGGTCGTCCTCGACGAGGTCCGAGCCGGTCAGCACGCCCCGGACGCCGGGGTGCCCGGCCAGCCCGCGGAGAGGCGAGGGGCGCGGGGCGGCGACGACGATCTCGGTGCCGGCCCGCAGCAGCGACTCGGCGATGGTGAGCAGCATCGTGCTGCGGCCGCTCCGCGACGGGCCGGCCACGACGAAGGTCGGGGCGTCCGCCTCGAGGTCGATGCCCTGCGCCGTCATCTCGTCGCCGCCCACGCCGACCAGGGCCCAGAGCGGTCGGCTGGCGTCGGCACCGGCGAGCTCGAGCGCCGCGTCGAGGTCGAGCTGGCTCGGCAGGTCGTCCACCCGCAGGGGGGAGGTGCGGCGGAGGCCCCGCGGCTCGACCGCCTGCAGGCGCTCGGCCAGCGCGCGCACGGCGGCCACCTGCGCCTGCCCGCTGACGTCGTCGCCGAGCACGCCGACCTGCACCTCGACGCCGCTGCCGGAGCGGAAGCCCCGGCCCGGGCCGATCTCGGCGGGCAGCGTCTTGTGGTCGATCGTGGCCAGGCTGTAGTCGAGCCGGTCGGTGAGCCGCAGCACGACCTTGTCGTCGGTGAGCACCGCCATCCGGCTGGTCAGCAGCGACCGGTCGCCCGAGATGACGAGGTGCAGGCCCGCGCCGGCCCCGTCGCGCAGCATCGCCTGCACCGAGTCGGTCAGGCGCCCGCCGTCGAGCTCGCCGAGCGTGCCGACGAAGTTCTCCCACCGGTCGATCAGCACGAGCACGTGGGGCAGGCGGTCCTCGGGCGCGGCCGTGGCCCGCTGCTCGGCGATGTTGGCGACGCCGGCGGCCCCGATCACCTCGTGCCGCCTCCCCATCTCGGCGACGAGGCGGTCGATCAAGCGGGTCGACCGCTCGAGCTGGGTGCGCTGCGCGATCGCGCCGGTGTGCGGGAACCCGGACAGCGACGTGATGCCGCCGTTGCCGCAGTCGAGGCCGTAGAGGTGCAGGTCGTCGCTCGACACCGCCGAGGCGGCCGCCGCCGCGATGCTCCGCAGCGCCTGCGAGCGACCGGAGCCCGGAGCGCCGACGACGTAGAGGTGCCCGAGCTGGTCGAGGTCGATCGTGGCGGCGCGCTGCTCCTGCCGGTCGGGCAGGTCCTCCGTGCCCCAGCGGAAGGCGAGGGGCGCACCCTGGCCGGCCCGCGCCTCCGGCGGGACCAGGTCGAGCGGCACCACGGCCTCGAGGGGCGGCAGCCACGGGCTGCGCTGACGGCCGAGGCCCGACAGCTCCGTGGCCCGGCGCAGGGCCCCGACGAGCACGGAGAGGTCGGTCTCGACCGCGGTCGCCCCGGTGGCGGGCCGGGTCGGCAGGGCGAGGGCGGCGTCGCGCCAGTCGAAGAGGCGGACGAACGGGGGAGCAGTCGTGCCATCGCTGTCGAGGGCGCTCCGCCCGCCCACGCGGGCCGACTGGAACGGCACGACCGACGAGTGCCCGAGGCGCGCGTAGGCACGGCCGGGCAGGGACTTGGCGATGCGCGCCGCGTCGGGCACGTCGATCACGTCCGAGCTCTCGCCCGTGTCGGTCATGCGCAGGGCCACCCGCAGGTTCGTGTTCGCGCGGATCTCGGGACTGATCACGCCCGACGGCCGCTGCGTCGCGAGGATGAGGTGCACGCCGAGCGACCGGCCGCGCTGGGCGATGCCGACGAGCCCGCTGACGAAGTCGGGCAGCTCCTTCGCCAGGGCGGCGAACTCGTCGATGACGATCAGGAGGCGCGGCAGGCGCTCGCCGAGGCCGCCGCGGGCCAGGTGCTCGTCGTGGTCCTCGACGTCCTTCGCGCCCGAGGCGGCCAGCACGTGCTCCCGCCGCGTCAGCTCGGACCGCAGCGACCGCAGCGCACGCTCGACGAGGTGGCTGTCGAGGTCGGTGACGAGGCCGACCGTGTGCGGCAGGTCGGCGACCGCCGCGAACGCCGCGCCTCCCTTGTAGTCGACGAGCACGAACGTCATGGCGTCGGGCCGGTTCTCGACGGCCAGCGACGCGACGAGCGTCTGCAGGAACTCGGACTTGCCCGACCCGGTGGTGCCCGCGACGAGGCCGTGCGGGCCGTCCGAGACCATGTCGATCGAGAACGGGCCGTCGATCGAGACCCCGACGACCGCCGAGGTCGAGGCCCCGCCGTCGCGCCGCCAGCGCTCGGCGAGCAGCTCGCCGGTGGGGTGCTCGAGGCCGAGGACGGGCAGCAGCGCCGCCGAGTCGGGCACGAGGCCCGCTGTCTCGCTCGAGCTGAGGTCGCGGACGGGCGAGAGGTCGCGGGCGACGTCGTCGTACCAGTCGTCGACGACGAGGTCGGCCAGCACGTCGTCGAGGTCGGCCCGGCCCTGCTCGCGCACCATCAGCCGCGTGTCGGCGTGCTGCACGACGGTCGCCGTGCACTCCTCGGGCAGCTGCCACTCCTCGGCGTCGAGGCAGACGACGCGGATCCCGTGCTCGGGCCCGTCGCGCAGCAGCCCCACGACGCCCGGCATGGCGCGCAGGCGTCGGGCGCCGTCGAGCACCACGACGTACTCGGGCGAGAACCGCGCGGGGCGGGAGGAGTGCGACGCCGTCGACGCTGCACGTCTCTCCTGCAGCACGAGCGAGAGCTCGGCCAGGCGCCGGCCGATCGTCTCGCCGTCGGCGCCGATCGCCGCGAGGGCGTCGTCGCCGTCGCCCGGGCGCGCGTGCGGCAGCCAGGTCGTCCACTCCCACTCGGGCAGCGCCGCCACCGACGTGAGCACCACCAGCCGCACGTCGTGCGGGCTCTGCGCGACGGCGAGCTGGCCCACCAGCCAGCGGCCGAGGAGGCGCGGTCGGTTCCCGGCCCCGGCCACCCCCAGCACGCCGGTGCGGGCCAGCGACAGCACGACGGGCACCTGCCGGGTCGTGCCGGTGGCCGTGCTCCGCTGGTCGGTCGAGCGCTCGTCCTGGATCTCGACCGTGCTCGGCAGGTCGGCCGTGCCGACGCGGACGTGCAGGTGGTCGGGGTCGGTCGGACGGCGCTCCCAGAGCCGGTGCGTGGGCACGCGGGCGGCGGTGCGCAGCTCGGCCGCGTCGGCGGCGCGCGTGCGCCGACGGTCGCGCTCGGCGTCGATCGAGTCGTCGACCCAGCCCTCGATCCGCGCCACGAGCTCGCGGTGCTCGGCGAGGGCCTTGCCGTGGCTCTTCTTGCCGTTGCGGCGGTTCGTGACCGTCGTGCCGATCATCATGATCGGCGACATGAAGGCGAACATCAGGTAGAACGCGTGCTGGAACGCCACGGCCATCACGATCCCGAAGACCGCCGGCACGGCCGCCATGATCCAGGGCAGGGGCGAGCGCTGCGGCGGGGCGGGCACCCGCGGGATCACGTACTTCACCGGCGGCGTCGGCGGCAGCAGGCGCGGCGGGCGGTTGTAGTCGACCCAGCCCGAGTCGGGCGCGCGCAGCAGCACGACGTCCGGGACGGTCGCGGGCAGCGCGGCGAGCACGGACTCGCCCAGGCGCAGGCGGGCCT
>NZ_CAUPYL010000216.1:0-4110 GCF_963515265.1 uncultured Frigoribacterium sp. | reverse complement strand
AGCCCGCGGACGCCGAGCCCGGCGTCGGCGACGACGACCACGGCCCCGATCCGAACGCAGGCGTAGAGCACGGCGGTGAGGTCGGCCCCGGGCTGCACGAGCAGCGACACCCGGTCGCCCTGGCGCACGCCGTGCTTGCGGAGGCCGAGCGCGATCTCGTGCACGCGTCGGCTGAGCAGCTGCCAGCTGACCCGGCGGGGGCCGGAGCCGCGCGCGGCGCCGTGCGGCACCATCTCGATCAGGGCGGCCTCCGGGCTGTCGGCCAGGGAGTCGAGGTACGACCAGAGCGGGCGGTCCTGGACGGTGCCCCGCACCTCCTCGGCGGTCGTCGCCGCCGTGCCCGTCAGGTCTGCGGCTGACGACGCGGCCCCGCCGCCGGTCGAGGAGGCACGGCCGTCAGCGGACGAGGAGGCGCGCGTCGGCCCCTCGGGGAACCGGTCGCCCAGCCAGGTCAGCACGGCGGCCGCGTAGTCGACGTCCTCGGCGATCATGTGCCCGGCGCCCTCGAAGCGGTGAACGTCGGCGTGCGGGAGGCGGTCGGCGAGGTCGTCGAGGTAGCGGTCGCCGAAGATCGGGTCGCGCGGGCCCCAGAGCATCAGGCTCGGCACGGTGAGGTCGCGCAGGGCGGCTGCGATCCGGTCGAGCTCGGCACGGCTCGGGTGCTGCTGGTCGACGGGGATGTCGGCCACGAACCCGCCGACGCCGCCACGTCGCGCCGCCGACAGGTAGGGCGCGCGGTAACCGGCACGGACGGTGTCCGTGAGCCGTGGGTGGGCGAGTCCCAGCGTCACGTCGATGAACCCGGACGTCGCGACGGTCGCGCGTCCGAGGACGCCGCGGGCGAGCGTCAGGCGGAGGGGCCCCGGGATCGGCTCGTCGGCCGGCTGGTGGATCGCCGTGTTGAGCATCGTGACCGCGGCGAGCTGGCCTGGGTGGTCGACCGCCCAGCCCATCGAGACCACTCCGCCCCAGTCGTGGCCGAGCGTCACGACGGGGCCGTCGAGGCCGAGTTCGTCGGTGAGCGCGGCGAGGTCGGCGACCCGCTGCGGCAGGCCCCGCTCGACGCCGGTCCGCTCGGAGAAGCCCATGTCGAGCTGGTCGACGGCGACGACGCGCCACGCAGGCCGGCCAGCTGAGGCGGCCTCGGTGGACTGCGCCACGAGGCGGCGCCAGAGGTAGGACCACGTCGGGTTGCCGTGCACGCAGAGGACGGTCCCGACGGGCTCCGCCCCGAGGGCCTCGAGAGCGGCGGCGTTGTCGAGGAGGTGCCAGGTGCGCTCGACGCGCTCGGCGCCTCCTGCGGGCACGGTCACCAGCCGCGACCACGACGGGTCGAGGCCGTCGAGCCCGGCCGGGGGGAGCGTCGCGGGCGACGTCGCCCGCGCGGCCGAGGGCAGGCGACTCACCAGGCGAGCTCCATCATCGCGGTGTTGATGCCCGAGCCGACGCCCATCAGCAGCACGCGGTCGCCTTTGGTGAGGGTCCGCGACTCCTCGACGAGGGTGATCGGGATCGACGCCGGGCCGACGTTGCCGAGGGTGGGGTAGGTGAGCGGGACGCGCTTGCGGTCGATGCCCGCGGCCTTGACGAAGGCGCCGGTGTGGACGTCGCTGACCTGGTGCATGATGTAGCGGTCCATGCGCTGCCAGTTCCAGTCGCGGGCCGCCTCCTTCCAGGCCGACACGACGAGCTCCATGCCGCGCTTGAGCAGGGCCTTCGCGTCGGTGAACATGCCGTCGACGCTGCCGACGCAGAGGTCGTAGTTCTCTGTCGCCGCCCGGGTGACGCCGCCGAGGATGCGGTGCCCCTCGGGGTGTCGGTCGGCGCGGCCGATCACGGCCGCCGCGGCGCCGGAGCCGAGCGTCAGGCTCGCGAACTCGCTCATGAAGTCGTCGCGCTCGTAGCCCTTGGTCAGGAGGCGGTCGATCGTGTTGACCTGGACGTCGTCCGCGTCCTCGCCGTCGATGATCACGGCGTAGTCGATCTGGCCGGCGTCGATCAGCTGCGCCGCCAGGGTCATGCCGTTGACGAAGCCCAGGCACGCGTTCGCGATGTCGAAGTTCGTGGCGGACGAGGGCAGCCCCAGGCCGTGGTGCAGCCGGACGGCCACCGAGGGCTCGAGGTGCGGCCGGGTCACGGACGTGTTGATGAGCAGGCCGACCTGGTCGGGTCGGACGCCGGCCTCGGCCAGCGCCCGCTTGCCGGCGTCGATCGCGGCCTCGTCGAAGCTCTGGCCCTCGGCCCAGTTGCGGCGCTCGTCGACGCCAGCGACGCGCTGCAGCAGGCCGGTCGGCAGCTTGAGGCGCTTGAGCACCGGGCGCAGCTTCTCGTCGATGCTGGCGGACGTGGTGACGCGGGTCGCCATGGTGCTCGCGACGCTGAGCAGCGCGACGTTGCGGTGGCGCGTGGTGGCGTTGCCTGCCCCGACCGCGGGGACCGCGGCGTCGTCGTCGCGGGCGGCCGCGGAGGCGGCTCCCGCCTCCCGCACGGCGGCGTCGGCCTCGAGGGTCGCGGCGTCGGCTCCGAAGAAGGCGGCGTCGGTGGGCGCCGCGCCTGTCGTGGCGTGTCCTGTCAACGGGACTCCCTGTCGAATTGTCTCGGGCGTGTGCACCGGCTCGGGCGACGAACGGTGGTCGTCGGCAGCCGGAGAGATCGTGAGCACCGGTCGGGTGCATCGGTCGAGTTTACGGCGCAGTTCTCTGTGCGGTTGCCAGGATCGCGGGGCACGAACATGCCCTCGGCAGCATGTGTCGTCGGGCGGAGAGGCCTCAGCTGCCCGGGTCGCGCGGCAGGCGGACGACGCGGCGACGGCCGCCGAGGGTCCACCAGACGACGTCGACGACGGCCCAGGCCGTCGCCGCGACGGCGACGACGAGCAGCAGCACGGCGACGACGGTGAGGCTGCCGCCCCCGACGAGCAGGCTCGTGAGGATGCTGGCCGCGAGCAGCCCGGCGGAGAGGACGGTCACGACCGGCCGCACGAGGCCGCCGTCCTTCGTCAGCAGCCAGTTCGGGACGTCGGGGTCGACGCGCACCTGCCTGGTCCTCACGATGGCCTCCTGTGTCGTGCCGCGCGGCGGCGTGCCGTGTCGCCGTCCGGGGCGCCCCGGACGAGGATACGTCCTCCCTAGACTCGGACCATGAGCGAACTCCGCCGCCCCTGGTTCACGCTGACGAAGAACGGCACCGTCCTGCCTCCCGTCTTCGAGATCGTCCTCGGCGTGCTCGGACTCGTCGTGCAGCTGCTGACCCTCACCTCCGGCGGGCCGGTCGAGACGATCACGCTGATCGTGTCCGTCGTCGCCGTGCTGCTGATCGCGCAGGGCGTCGCGGACCTCGTCTGGTGGTCCCGGGGCGACCGTCGGGCGCGCGCGCAGGCCGACGCCTCCTAGGCGACCCGGGCCCGCTCGGCCCGGTCTCACGCGGGCGCGCTGCGCAGCCGGTGCGTGGCGAGGAGCACCAGCACGACGATGCCCACCCCGATCGCGGTGTCGGCGCCGCGGGCCGCGATCAGGGCCCCGACGTCGACGGGGCCGCCCCCGATCGCGGGCATGCCGAGCGCCATCGGCGTGATGAACACGAGCGCCAGGCCGTAGTTCCGCGCGACGACGAGCTCGGTGGCGAACTGCAGCACCCCGAAGGCGACGACGAGCGCGACGGCGCTCGGCTGCAGCACCAGCAGCAGGGCCGCGAGGCCCAGCCCCACGACCGTGCCGAGGAGGCGGTGGCCGGCTCGCAGCAACTGGCCCGACGTCGCGCGCCCCACGACGGGCACCACGGCGGAGACCATCGCCCAGTACGGGTTCTGCAGCCCGAGCCCGACGCTGACGAGACCGGCCGCGAGCGAGGCCACCAGGCACACGCCGGCGTGCAGGAGGACGCGGCGCAGGTCGACGGGGACGACCGGACGACCGACGACCCGGGCGCCGGGCTCGGCGAGGGCCCGACGCCCGGAGCGGCGGACCAGGCCGACGAGCGAGGTCGCGAGGGCGAGCAGCACGCTCAGCGACGACACGACGGCCGCGACCCCGATGCTCGCCGGCACCGCCGGCACGAAGGCGCAGACGCCGAGCCCGAAGACCGGGAAGAGGGGGCCGGGCGGGTTCCAGC
>NZ_CAUPYL010000215.1:0-4162 GCF_963515265.1 uncultured Frigoribacterium sp. | reverse complement strand
CAGGAGGCGCGGGCGCGTGCTCGCCGGGTCCAGAGCTGCCCGACCGCGATCAGGACGGCCGCGACGACGAGGACGGCCACGGCCGCCCCTGTGCCGTCAGGCTCGAACAGCACCGCCGGCGCGCCGTTCTCGGTGCTCGGCCACGTCTGCAGGACACCCGGCAGGTGGACGGCCGTGCCCGTCGTGAGGGTGACGGCCACGGCCGCGAGCAGGACCACGACCATGACGGCCGCGCCTGCCAGCACGGCGCCGACGACCGTGACGAGACTGCGGAGGACTGCCGCGACGCCGCGGACGCTGGTGGTGACGAGGGTCATGGTGGGGCTCCTGTCCTGTTCGTGACGGGCCCGGCCGACGGGGTCGACGGGGTCGACGGGGTCGACGCAGGCCCTTCGACGACGCTACGGGCGACGTGCCGTGGACGCCTCCGTCCCACGGGCGACATCTACGGGGGCCATGCCGTCCAGAGCAGCACGATCGCGACGACCTGGAGCAGGAGGCTGGCGACGATCGTGACGACCACGCGCCTCCTCGTGGCCGACAGCTGCGGGTCGCCCAGCAGCGGCGCGAGCGGCATCAGCATGCGGAAGCTCGACTGCTGCGGCAGGAACACCGCGACGAGGTAAGCGACGTACCCGATCGTGTACGTCTGCAGCTCGAGGCCGAGACGCTGCGAGCGACGCACCAGCCCGAGCACCACGACCGCGAGCAGCAGCACCACGGCCACCACCCCGAGCCAGCCGGCCATCGCGTCGCCGAAGCGGAACCACGGCGTGAAGGGGACGAAGCCGTCCGAGCCGATGTAGTCACGCCACCACGACGACTCCGTCGCGAAGTAGCCGTCGCGCTCGCCCGTGACCGCGGCCACGACGACCGGCCACGCGAAGCCCGCCGCGGTGACGACCAGGCCGGCCGCCCAGATGCGGACGTGCTCGGCGAGGGGCGTGCGGTCGCGGTCGTGCTCGGCGAGGGGCGTGCGGTCGCGGTCGTGCTCGTGCTCGTGCTCGTCACGCCGTGTGGCACGGCGAGCACGGATGAGCCGCACCAGCCAGGTCAGCCCGAGCGCCGCCGAGAGGGCGAGGCTGCCGGGGTGAGCGACCGAGGCGAGCACGCCGAGCACCGTGAACCAGGCCCAGCGCCGCAGCGTCATCGCGAGCAGCGCGCCGAACATCAGCAGCAGGAACAGCGACTCCGCGTAGGGCACCTGCAGCACGAACGACATCGGCGCGACGCAGAAGAAGACCGCACCCCAGAAGGAGGCGCGGGCACCGAACCGCGTCAGCATCAGCCGGTGGAGCACCAGCGTCGCCCCGGCCCCCGCCAGCACCGCCACGACGATCGCCGCGATCAGCCAGTCGCCGCCGACCACCGGCCGCACGACCCTCACCAGCGCGGGGAAGAGCGGCATGAACGCCCACGCGTTCTTGACGACCTGGCCGTCGTCGTCCCGCGGCAGCTCGACGGGGTAGCCCTGCTCGGAGATCTCGCGGTAGAACACGGCGTCCCACGACGAGAGGTAGCCCGCGAAGCCCGGGCCTCCGTCGTGCTGCGCCCAGGTCGCGGTCGCCGTGAGGGCGTGCACGACGGCGAGGAACAGCGTCGTGACGAGACGCGAGGCGGCGTAGACGCCGAGGAGGACCAGCGTCGTCGCGAGGCCCGGGCGGGGCAGACGGAGGGTGCCGGCCCGCGGGGCGGACGGCTCCGGGCGCGTGCTGCGCCGCGCCTCCGTCCCCGTCGTCATCGATCTTGTCTACCCGGCAGGCGCTGGGAGGGCAGGCCGCCGTACCCCGCGCCTCTGCTCCGTGCGGCGTTGGGTGCTGAGCCGGCGGGTTCGTCTCGCGGCGGCGGGTTCATGTGGGGCGCGGCGGGTTCGTGTCGCCGGTGGCGGGTCCGCGCCCGCCCGCCGAGGGAGACAGGAACCCGCCGGCTTCAGGTGGCCACTGCGCAGGGAGGGGTGCGTGCGTGCCGCGGCGAGGTGCCCGCGCGCAGGGCGGGGCTGCCGCACCCCGAAGTGGACGATGCACCCCGGAACGACGGGTGCATGGTCCACTCCGGGGTGCAAGGCGAGAGCACAGGGGCCGGCGAGAGCAGGCAGAGCGCAGAAGGCGCGGGCCGGTCTCGAGGACCGGGCCCGCGCCTCCTGCGCTGCGGGTGCAGCAGCGAGCGAGCGGCTAGCGCTTCAGGTTCGTGAGCTCCTGGAGCACCTCGTCCGAGGTGGTGATGATGCGGGCGTTGGCCTGGAAGCCGCGCTGGGCGACGATCAGGTTCGTGAACTCCTGCGAGAGGTCGACGTTGCTCATCTCGAGCGTGCCGCTCGAGAGCGAGCCGACTCCGGGCGAGCCGGGGACGCCGAGCGCCGCGTTGCCCGAGTTCGCCGTGGCGCGGTAGCCCGACGAGCCCGACTTCTCGAGGCCGCCCGGGTTGGCGAAGGTCGCCAGCGCGATGCGGCCGACGGCGAGCGACTCGCCGTTGCTGAACTGCCCGACGAGCGTGCCGTCCTTCGAGAGGCTGAAGCCCTTGAGCGTGCCGGCCTCACGACCGTTCTGGTCGGTGACGGCGACCGTGTTCAGGGCCGCGAAGCCCGTGATCTTCGAGAGGTCGACGGCGATGTTCCCGACGGTCAGCGACGCGGCGCCGTTCTGCACGCCGTCGGTGAAGCTGAGCTGTGTGGTGCTCGGCGTGCCGGTGCCGTCGACGCCGGTGACGTCCCAGCCGATGTCGGTGCGCTTGAACGAGAGGGTCAGGGTGCGCTCGTTGCCGAACGCGTCGTAGACCTTCGAGTCGCGCGTCAGGGTCTCGCCGACCGCGGTCTCGGACGGCAGGTTGCCGGCGACGTTCGCACCGGTCGTGGCGGTGGCCGGCGCCGCGCCGTTCAGGGGCAGCATGATGTCGCCCACCGCGCCTCCGTCGTTCACGACGCCGTTCGTGGCCGAGTAGCCCTGCACGATCTTGCCGTCGGCCGAGACGAGACGGCCGTCGGCGTCGAAGTCGAAGGCGCCGGCCCGCGTGTAGACGGTGTCGTTGCCGAGGCGCGTGACGAAGAAGCCGTCGCCCGAGATCATCAGGTCGGTCGCCTTGCCGGTCGCCTGGGCCGAGCCCTGCGCGAAGTTCGTCGAGATGCCGGCGACCTGCACGCCGAGGCCGACCTGCGCGGGGTTCGTGCCGCCGATGCCGGTCTGCGGGCCTCCGGCGCCCTGGGTCATCTGCGACAGGGTGTCCTGGAACTGCGTGGTCGACGACTTGAAGCCGGCGGTGTTGACGTTGGCGATGTTGTTGCCGGTGACGTCGAGCATGGTCTGGTGCGACCGGAGGCCGGAGATGCCGGAGTAGAGGGAGCGGAGCATGGGAGCTGCCTTTCGGACGGAGCTGAGGAGGCGCGTCCTGCGCGGAGAGACCGGTCGCGTCCTGCGTCCGGGGCGGTGCTGAGAAGTGCGGGGGTGCTGTGCGGCCGTGCCGTGCGGCTGGGCCGTGCGGGGGTGCCGTGCGGCTGGGCCGCGAGGGCGGCGGCGCCGCGAGGGAACGGGTCGCTAGGCCTTCGGCGTCGCGGTGATGCCGGAGATGAGATCCAACGCGACCTCCTTCCCGCCGACGGTGACCTTGGGCACGGACTCGGCGAACGAGACGCTGGTCGCGGTGCCGGTGACGGCCTTGCCGTCGGGGCCCGTGTAGCTGACCTCGCGGCCGACCAGGGCGGACGCCGAGGTGCGCATCTGCAGCGAGAAGCCCTCGTTCGCGGTCGTCGTCTGGTTGGTGATCTGCTCCATCATCGCGAGCTGCGTGGTCTGCGCCATCATCGCGTTGGTGTCCATCGGCGACGACGGGTCCTGGTTCTTCAGCTGCGTGACCAGCAGGTTCATGAACATCTCGCCGTCCATGGCGGTCTTCGTCGTGCGCGCCGAGGACGACTGCTGGGCCGCGGCCATGACGGTCGGGTCGACGGTTCCGGAGATCTGGTCGATCGAGGGCATCTGCTGTGTCTTCCTGTGGAGGGCGGAACGGGGGCGAGCTGTGGAGGGTCGTGCTGTGCGGCGGTGCGGGCCGTGGGCGGCGGTGCTGGCGGCGGCGGCGGGCGGTGCGGGCGCTAGGCCAGCACGTCGATCGAGACGGTCGGCGGCGAGGAGGAGCCCCGCAGCCGTGTCGCTGTTACACATCTCCGAGCCCA
>NZ_CAUPYL010000214.1:0-4172 GCF_963515265.1 uncultured Frigoribacterium sp. | reverse complement strand
GCCGCCAGCCGTGACTGCGCGACCTCGAGGGCGCCGCGGAGCTGGCCGAGCACGAGGTCGTGCCGGGAGATGAGCGCGCTCTGGGCGGCGATCTCGTCGTCGAGCGCCTCGAGCACGGCCCGGGAGGCGACCGTGGCGGCTCGCGCCTCGGCGAGGGCCTGCTCGCCCTCGGCCACGCCTCCCTGGAGCCTCTCGGCCTCGTCACGCGCGTCGGCGACCATGCCGGCGCTCACGGTGCTGGGCAGCTCGGGCTGGTCGGACTGCTCGGCGAGCAGCTGGAGGCGCTGCCGCGCGAGGCTCGACGTGCCGCGGAGCCGCTCCTCGACCGACTCGAGGCCGAAGGCGACCCGGCGCGCCTCGTCGACGGCGTCGCCGACCATCTGCTGCTCGAGCCGCTGCTCACGCGCCTTCGCCTGGTCGAGCTGCTCCTGCAGCACGTTCCGCTCGCTGCGGCGCTCGGCCTCGCTGCTCGACCGGCGTGCGACCACGGCGCGCAGCGCCACGACCTCGTCGGCGAGGAGGCGCGCCTTCGCGTCGCGGACGACCGCGGCGATCGTCTGGGCCTCGCGCGCGACCTCGGCCTGACGGCCGAGGGGCTTGAGCTGGCGACGGATCTCGCCGGCGAGGTCGCTCAGCCGGGTCAGGTTCGCCTGCATCGCGTCGAGCTTGCGGAGCGTCTTCTCCTTGCGGCGCCGGTGCTTGAGGATGCCCGCCGCCTCCTCGACGAAGCCACGCCGCTCCTCCGGAGTGGCCCGCAGCACGGCGTCGAGCTGCCCCTGGCCGACGATCACGTGCATCTCGCGGCCGAGGCCGGAGTCGCTCAGCAGCTCTTGCACGTCGAGCAGACGGCAGCCCTCGCCGTTGATCGCGTACTCGCTGCCTCCGTTGCGGAAGAGGGTGCGGCTGATCGTGACCTCGGCGTAGTCGATCGGCAGGGCGCCGTCGGAGTTGTCGATGGTCAGCACGACCTGCGCCCGGCCGAGCGGCCCCCGGGTCGACGTGCCGGCGAAGATGACGTCTGCCATGGTGCCGCCGCGCAGCGACTTGACGCCCTGCTCGCCCATCACCCAGGCGAGCGCGTCGACGACGTTGCTCTTGCCCGAGCCGTTGGGGCCGACGACGCAGGTGACGCCGGGCTCGAACGCGAACGTCGTGGGCGAGGCGAACGACTTGAAGCCCTTGAGGGTGAGGCTCTTCAGGTGCACGTGCCCCTCCTCCCCTGCTCCAGGTGACGTGTCGACACGGTCTGCGGCGTCCCTCCGAGGATAGGCGAGGGCTGGCCTCGGCCCCGGGAGGCGCGGGCAGGGCCGCGCAGGCCCGCGCGGCTTCCGCCCGACGTGCGCGAGTGCGCGCGGCTCAGGCCGTGCGGACCCTCTGGCAGCGGGGGCAGAGGTGGCTCGAGCGGTTCATGAACGCCTCACGCACGATCGCGGTGCCGCAGCGCGGGCACGGCCGCCCCTGCTGTCCGTAGGCGGCGAGGCTGTGGCTGAAGTACCCGGACTGGCCGTTCACGTTCACGTACTGCGCGTCGAAGCTCGTGCCGCCCTCGCCGAGGGCCTTGAGCAGCACGGCCCGGACCTCGGACAGCAGGAGGCGCGCCCTGGCCCGCGAGAGCGCCTCCGTCGGCTGCTCGGGGTGCACGCGTGCCGCCCAGAGGCTCTCGTCGGCGTAGATGTTGCCCACGCCGCTGAGCAGGCCCTGGTCGAGCAGCGCGCGCTTCACCCCCGTGCGGCGGGCCAGGAGGCGCGTGACGACGGCGGCCTCGTCGAAGGCCGGGTCGAGGGGGTCGCGGGCGATGTGCGCGACCTGCTGCGGCACCCGCAGCGCCCACGCGGGAGCGGCAGGGGCAGGGGCCGAGGCTGAGGCCGACGGGGCCGCAGCGGCGGCGCGTACCTCGCCGTCGGCTGCCGCCTCCGGAGACCCGAGCAGGTGCGCCCCCGCGTAGCCGGCCGCACGGCCGTCGGGCGTGGGGACCGTCTCGTCGAGGGCCATCGACCCGAAGATCCGCTGGTCGACGAACGCGAGCCGCACGGCGCCGAGGCGCGGGCTGTCGACGTCGAGCCGGATCCGCATCAGCCGGTCGGCAGGCTGGTCGGAGCTGCGGAGCAGCACCTGGCCGCTCATGCCGAGGTGCGCGACGAGGGCGAGGGGGTGGTCGTGCCGCTCGGCCGGCTCGAACGGGAACCAGAGGAACTTGCCGCGGCGGACGGCCGAGTCGAGGGTGCCGCCGACGAGGCGGTCGACGAAGTCGACCGACGGGCCCCGGTGTCGCTTGAGCGAGCGCTCGTCGAGCACGGTGACGCCCGTGACGACGGAGCCGGCCACGACGGGCGCGAGGCCCGCACGGACGACCTCGACCTCGGGGAGCTCGGGCACGGGCTAGCGGTCGGTGCTCGAGAGCCGCGTCCAGGCCTCGAGCGCCGCGGCCATCTCGGCCTGCTTCTTGCTGCTGCCGGTGCCGTGGGCGACGTCGTCCGGCGAGTCGCCGAGCCGCACGGCGGCGTGGAACCGTTTGTCGTGGTCGGGCCCGCTGTCGGTCACGTGGTACGACGGCATCCCGCGGCCACGGGCGGCGCTCAGCTCTTGCAGGCTCGTCTTCGGGTCCATCGCGGCGCCGAAGCGCGCGGGGTCGACGAGGAGCGGTGCGACCAGTCGCAGCACGAAGGCGGTCGCGGCCTCTCCCCCCGCGTCGAGGTAGGTCGCGCCGATGATGGCCTCGACCGTGTCGGCGAGGATGGACGGCTTGTCGCGCCCGCCGGTCAGCTCTTCGCCGCGGCCGAGGCGCAGGTGCGCGCCGAGCCCGATGTTGCGGGCGACCTCGGCGAGGGCGACCGTGCTCACGAGGCTCGCGCGGCGCTTGGCCAGCTCGCCCTCGTCGAGGTCGGGGTTCTCGGTGAAGAGCATGACCGTCACGGCCTGCCCGAGGATCGAGTCGCCGAGGAACTCGAGCCGCTCGTTGTTGGCGATGCCGCCGTGCTCGTAGGCGTACGACCGGTGCGTGAGAGCGAGCTCGATCAGGTCGGGGCGCACCTCGATGCCGAGCTGCACCAACAGATCAGCCCGGTCGGCACGGGGGCTCGACACGGGCTGATCGGGGTGTGACGGTGTCACGGGTGACGTGGTCACGGGAGACGGGTTCAGACGTCGGCGACCTTGCGGCCCTTGTACTCCATGTACAGGGCGGTGCCGGCGCTGTCCTCGACGACCTTGGCACGGTGCGGGAGGCTGTAGGTGACCTTGCCGTTCTCGATGGTCTTCACCAGCTGGACGGGAGTGGCCTTCCACTGCGACCGACGTGCGTGGGTGTTCGAGCGTGACTGCTTCCTCTTGGGAACGGCCATGAGGTTCTCTTCTCTGTTGCGGCCCCCGCGGGGGCCTGGGTCTGACGTGGGTGGGTGACGCGGGTGGTCTCAGGCAGACGTGTCGGGCTTCGACTCGTTGTCGGTGACTGCCCTGCCAACTGGTTCTTGGAGGACCGGTGCCTGTTCAGCCTGGAACCCTGCGAGGGCCGACCACCGGGGATCGACGCCTTCACGGGGCTGGTAGTCGGGGATGTCCTCGACTCGTTCGCCCGTCACCGGGTCGAGTCCAGGGCAGTCCGGGCGACAGACCGGCTGGAAGGGCAGTGACAGGACCACTGCGTCTCTGACGACAGGTTCAAGATCGACGTGGTCTTCGTGAACCTGGTAGTCAAAAGCTTCGTCGACATCGTACGCGAAAAGCTCGGCGATATCGACTTCGACAGGCTCGGCGATCGGCTTGAGGCAGCGGCTGCACTCGCCGGTCGCGGTGCCGGTGACGGTCGCGGACACGAGGATGCCGTCGTGCAGGCCCTCGAGCCGCACGTCGAGGTCGAGCACGGCACCCGCCTGCACGGCGACCTGGCCCTCGCCCAGTCGCTCGGGCACCACGACCTCGATCGCGTGCTCGCGCATCTCGCCCGCTCGGTGCAGGAGGTCGTAGACCGACAGCGTCCAGGGGGTCTTGGTGTAGTGAGGCACGAGGGAAGACTCTACGCGCCCACGCCCGATCTCGCCTCCGACGGCCTCACGAGCGAGCGCGGGGCCAGGGTCGCCGCCACGCGGCGGCCGGGGGACGAGGAGGCGCGGAGGGCCCGCAGCACCCGTCGCGCGTCGTCCGCGACCGCGACCCCCGCGGGGTCGCCGCCGAAC
>NZ_CAUPYL010000213.1:0-4180 GCF_963515265.1 uncultured Frigoribacterium sp. | reverse complement strand
GGCCTGGGCCGATGCCGGGGCGCTGGCGGCGACCGGGGCGGGGACGGCGGAGCCGCCCGCCGACTCGGCGGACGTCAGCCGCTGGCGCAGCTCGTCGTTCTCCTGGCCGAGTCGTCGCAGCTCTGCGACGACCTCGTCGAGGAAGTCGTCGACCTCGTCCTGGTCGTAGCCCTCGCGGAACTTCGTCGGCTGGAACCGCTTGTTGACTACGTCTTCAGGCGTCAAAGCCATTGCCGTCACCTCGTGCATCTGTGGGATCACGTGATCGTGATCGTGGTCTGTGTCGTTCGACTACACCGTAGCGAACACTGGCCCCTGAGGGCAGCGGGGGCGCGGTTGCCCTCGCAGAAGCCTACCCTCTCGCCGCGCGGAGAGAGGCCAGGCCGGACGTCATGCGAAGCGGAGCCCGCTGGCGACGCCCATGAGGATGACGACGGCGAGCATGATGATGCTCCACCCGAAATCGAGGGCCACCGACCCCAGCCGCACGGGCGGGAGGACACGGCGGACGGCCTTGATGGGCGGGTCGGTGACCGTGTAGGCGATCTCGGCCAGCACCAGGACGGGCCCCCGCGGGCGCCAGCCCCGACTGAAGGACTGTGCCAGGTCGAGGACGAATCGCCCCCACATCAACAGGAAGAACAGGAGGAGCGCGTAGTACGCGATCGAGGCGATCAGGAACGTCATCGGGGTGTCATCAGCTCACACTGGTCGGCGTGGTCGAGCCACGGAGAGGAGTCGGGGCGTCGGGACGCCGCCGCTCAGGACTGCGCGAAGAAGGACGCCTCGATGTCGGACTCTACCTCGGCCTGCTCGCCGCTCACCGCGATGTGGGCCGGGGACAGGAGGAAGACCTTGTTCGTGACGCGCTCGATCTTGCCGAAGAGGCCCTGCGACAGGCCGCTGGCGAAGTCGACGAGGCGACGCGCGTCGGCCTCCGTCATCTGCGACAGGTTGATGATGACGGGGATGCCGTCCCGGAAGCTCTCGGCGATCGCCTGGGCGTCCTTGTACTCGCGGGGGTGGACGGTGAGGATCTCGTTCATGTCGTGGGGCACCGTGTTCTTCGAGGTGGAGGAGGTCGAGCTGCGACGCAGGGGCGTCACGGGGGCGCGTGTCGCGGCGGGGGCAGGTGCCGGCGCGGGGACGGGGGCGACCGGGGAGGCGTGTGCCGCCGCGGAGGACTGGCGAGCGGCCGGCTGAGCGGCCTGGGCAGGCTGCTGGCGCTGTTCCTGCCGCTGCTCCTGCTCGTCGTACTCGAGTTCTTCGTCGGCGAGGCCCAGGTAGACCATCGTCTTTCGCAGGGGGTTGGCCATGGGGTGTCCTCCGGGTCGTGGGGCGTTGTGTCCGAGGTTAACGAGCTTCGGGCCTCGAACCCGTGATTGCGGTGCCGATGCGGAGGTGTGTCGCTCCCTCGGCGATCGCGTCGGCGAAGTCGTGCGACATGCCGGCGGAGATCGCGTCGGCGCCGGGAGCCGTCCGACGGACCGCATCGGAGACCCGACGGAGGCGCGCGAAGGCCGGCCGCGCCGGCTCGCCGAGCGGCGCCACGGCCATCACTCCCCTGAGGCGGACGCCGGGCACGTGCAGCAGCCGCTCGACGAGGCGCTCGACCTCGGACACGGGGACGCCGCCCCGGCCCTCCTGGCCGTCGAGGGACACCTGCACGAAGCCGTCCACGACGTGGCCGTCGTCGACCCCGAGGGCGTCGACGACGCTGTCCCGGTCGAGCGAGTGCACGGCCGAGACGTAGCGCCGCGCCTGCCGTGCCTTCTTCGACTGGAGCTGGCCCACGAAGTGCCACCGGAGGCCCTCGAGGTCGGCGGTGTCGGCCGACTTGGCCTGCGCCTCCTGGTGTCGGTTCTCCGCGACGTCGCGCACGCCCAGGGCGTGCAGCTCACGGACCAGCGACGCCGGGTGGAACTTCGTGACGACGATGGTCGTCACCTCGTCGGCCTGGCGTCCGGCGGCCCTGACCGCGTCGTCGACGCCGGAGGCGACCCGGGCGAGACGCTCGCCGAGGTCGCCTCCGAGGTCGAGACCGTCGGTCACGCGCTACTTGAGGAAGTCGGGCACGTCGAGGTCGTCGTCGCCGCCGTCGAAGGCAGGGTCGACGGCCTGCGTGGCCGCGTGGTCGTCGGGTCGGCGCCACGACGGGGTGTCGTGCGACGCACCGCTGTCGGCGATGGCCGAGACGCCCGGCGTCGACGCCGCGGCCGGGGCCGCGTCGGACTCGACGAAGCTCGAGCGTCGGTCCTTGGTCTTGGCCGTGGGCTCGCCGCCGTCGAAGCCGGCGGCGATGACGGTCACCCGCACCTCGTCGCCGAGGGTGTCGTCGATCACCGCGCCGAAGATGATGTTGGCCTCGGAGTGGACGGCCTCCTGCACCAGGCGCGCGGCGTCGTTGATCTCGAAGATGCCGAGGTTCGAGCCGCCCTGGATCGACAGGAGGACGCCGTGGGCGCCGTCGATGCTCGCCTCGAGCAGCGGCGACGCTACGGCGAGCTCCGCGGCCTTGATGGCCCGGTCGGCCCCTCGCGACGAGCCGATCCCCATCAGGGCCGAGCCTGCGCCCTGCATGACCGACTTGACGTCGGCGAAGTCGAGGTTGATGAGGCCGGGGGTCGTGATCAGGTCCGTGATGCCCTGGACGCCGGCGAGGAGCACCTGGTCGGCGGTGCCGAAGGCCTCCACCATCGAGATGCCGCGCTCGGAGATCTCGAGGAGGCGGTCGTTGGGGACCACGATGAGGGTGTCGACCTCGTCCTTGAGCTGGGCCACGCCCGCCTCGGCCTGGGCCTGGCGGCGCTTGCCCTCGAAGCCGAAGGGCTTCGTGACGACGCCGATGGTCAGCGCACCGATCGACTTCGCGATGCGGGCCACGACCGGCGCGCCGCCGGTGCCCGTGCCGCCGCCCTCGCCTGCGGTGACGAAGACCATGTCGGCGCCGGCCAGCGCCTCCTCGATCTCCTCCGCGTGGTCCTCGGCGGCGCGGCGGCCGACCTCGGGATCGGCACCGGCGCCGAGGCCGCGCGTCAGCTCGCGGCCGACGTCGAGCTTGACGTCGGCGTCGCTGAGGAGCAGTGCCTGAGCGTCGGTGTTGATGGCGATGAACTCGACTCCGCGGAGACCGAGCTCGATCATGCGGTTGACGGCGTTGACGCCACCGCCGCCGACACCGACGACCTTGATCACGGCTAGGTAGTTATGGTTCGTTGTCACGTCCGGGCCTCCGCTGAAACCTTAACTCGGAAGTTGAAGGTTAAGGTTGTACATGGTATGTAAGTGCTGCAGTCACAAGTTAGGTGCCGCCGCGAGACGCACGGTCCAGCCGGGCAGGCGTGTCGCGAACGGACGGCGTGTCACCGGGTCCGGATGATGCCGTTGTCCGGTGCGGACACGTCGAACTCGACGGACGCGGCCGGGTCGCGCCTCGCCTGGTCGGCGATGAGCCCCGAGAGCACCTGCGCCTTCTCGGCCGAGTCGTCCGCGCTGCCCCAGACCACGCGTTCCCCCGTCGTCAGGGACAGCGTGACGTCGTCGGCGGTCGAGGCGGTCGCGGAGTCCACGGTCGCCCTGAGCGCCTGAGGGAGGGCGAGCAGGACCTCGGCGGTCGACCGGAAGGCCGTGTCGTCCAACGGGGCGCCGCCCACGTCGACGAGCGGGACGCCCTCCTGGCGAGCGTCGAGGTGCTGCACGACGACGCCGGCGGGGTCGACGAGGTCGAAGCCGTCACCGGAGGGCACCGTCGCGATCGGCTGACGCTCGGTCACCCGGATGACGAGGGTGTGCGGCGGAGCCGTCTCCGTGACGTAGCTCGCGATGAGGGGGAACTGCTCGAGCTCGGTCGTGATCCGCGAGAAGTCGATCCGTGCCAGGGGGGTGCCGAGCTGGCCCGAGACGGCGGCCTGCACCGACGCGGCGTCGACCCGGTCCGTCCCCTCCACCTCGATCTGCTCGAGCGAGAGGAGCGGTGAGAAGACGGCGATCCCGACCGAGGCCGCGAGCGACAGGGCGACGGCCGCGGCGGTCACCCACGCGGCTCGGCGGTGGCGTGACCGCCTCGTGAACCGCCGGACCTCGGTCCGCTCCGTGCGCCGCCGCTCCCCCGACGCACGGCGCGCGGCACGGCGCGCCTCGGCAGCACGACGACGAGCCTCGTCCGCGCCCCCCTCGGGCT
>NZ_CAUPYL010000212.1:0-4200 GCF_963515265.1 uncultured Frigoribacterium sp. | reverse complement strand
GGCGGGAGCCGAGGGCGACGGCGAGGCGACGGGGTCGGCCACGACCGAGACCGCGGCGCTCCGCACGGTGCGCGTCTGCACGCCCGTGACCGTGACCGTCCGGTCGCCCAGCGTGGCCGGTGCCGTCACCGTGAACGTCGCGACGCCGTCGATCACGTCGACCGTGCCGAGGCTGGCTCCGTCGAGGGTGCCCGACGCCTGGCGGTCGCCGTCGAGACCCGAGACGACCACGTCGAACGTGGCGCCCGGCGCGACCTGCGTCGGCGCGGCGATCGTCGCGTCGGCGCTCAGCGCGACCAGGTCGCGGTCGAGCTGCAGCGCGTTCGCGATGGTGAAGAAGTTGTCGGTCTGGTCGATCAGGCCGACGACGTTCGCGGCTCCCGGGCCGTAGCCGGCGACGCGCAGCTGCGTTCCGGTGTGCTGCTGCGACCCGCCGGCCGCGGCGGTGCCGTAGGCGATCTTCATCGTGCTGCCGTCGACGGTGGTCAGCGCGGTGCTGAGCGTGGCCGGGGGAGTCGAGTCGACGATCTGGCTGGTGTGGGCGTGGTCGGCCGTCACGATGACGAGCGTCTCGCCGTCGGCCTCGGCGAAGTCGAGGGCCGAGCGGACCGCCTCGTCGAGGTCGAGCACCTCGCCGATCTGGCCGCACGCGTCGGCGCTGTGGTCGCGCTTGTCGATGGAGGCGCCCTCGACCTGCAGGAAGAAGCCGTCGTCGCCGTCGAGCAGGTCGATCGACTTCTCGGTCAGCGAGGCGAGCGACAGGTCGGTGCTGAGGCGTGCCGGGTTCGGCTGGCAGGTCTGCGGTGCCAGGTCGGCGCCTCCCACGGTCGCGGTCGTCGAGGCGAAGCGCGTGGGGAAGTTGCCGTCCGCGAAGGTGCCGAGCACCGGCGCGGTCTGGTCGGCGGCCGTCAGGGCGTCGAGGCCAGCCTGGTCGGTGATCCGCTGGTAGCCGCGGTCGGTCGCCTGGGCGTCGAGGGTCTGGCCGGTCCACTGCCCGGCGCGAGCCGTCTGGCGGAACGACGCCGCGCCTCCGCCGAGGGTGAGGTCGGCGCGGGTGCCGATGATCTGCTCGCTGATCGAGCCGAGGCCGCCCTGGTCGAGGGCGTCCGCGCCGCACTGGGTCACCGAGTCGGGGCCGTAGCAGCTGCGCGCCGCGACGTGGGCCGCCTGGACGGCCGGCGTCGCGTCCTGCAGCTCGGCGGTCGAGACGTTGCCGGTCTTGAGGCCGTTGGCCTTGGCGATCTCGACGAGGGTGTCCTGCGGGGTGCCCGCGATGTCGACCGAGATCGCGTTGTCGTAGGTCTTCGTGCCGGTGGCCCAGGCCGAGCCGGTCGCGGCCGAGTCGGGCACGTAGTCGGGCTTGCCGTCCTTGCCGAGCGAGTACGTCGTGTACTGGCCGGTGAGGGGCAGGGCGTCGATGCCGGGCAGCGTCCCGCCGGCGCCGTAGGCGTAGTTGCGGGCCGACGTGATCTCGCTGTCGCCCATGCCGTCGCCGATCAGCAGGATGACGTTCTTCGCCGGTCCCGCCTTCACCGACTCGAGCAGGGCGGCCGTGCTGTCGTCCGCGCTGCGGGCGGCCCCGCCGTTGTCGGCGACGTCGGCCGGAGTCGCCGCGAGGGCGACGGCCGGGCTGAGGACGAGGGCGACGGAGGCGAAGGTCGCCACCGCCCCCGTGGCCAGTGCCGCGCGGCGGCGGCGGGTGTTCGTGGGGGTCACGTGTCTGCTCCAGTGATCGTGGTCGCGAGTGGGCGTGCACTCCCTGCACGTCCGAGCCCAGCAGAACCCGCGGTCGTGTCCGCCCGGTGAACGGACGCGGTGCGGCAGGTGAACACCCCCGGACGGGGCACGTGAGGCGACTGCGGCTACGGTGCGAGCGCGCTGCGTCTACGGCGCGACGTACAGCCAGAGCAGCACGACAGCCACCGGCTGCAGGACGATCCCGCCGACGAGCAGCGTCCGGCGCACGACGGGCCGCTCGGAGACGGCAGGTGCGCCGAGCAGCGGCGTCAGCGGCAGCAGCAGCCGGAACAGGCTCTGCTGCGGCAGGAACACGGCGACGAGGTAGAGCGCGAAGCTGGCGGTGAACGCGACCGTCTCGTGGCCCAGGCGCAACGTCGACCGGCGGGTGAACCACACGGCGGCGAGCACGAGCAGCGCGAGCACGAGGGCGATGCCCCCGATGCCGAGCCAGCGCCCGGCGAGCAGGAACCACGGCGTCAGGGGGACGAAGCCCGGGCGGCCGACGTAGTCGACCCACCAGGCCATCTCCGTCTGCAGGTAGGCGTCGTGCTGCCCGGTGGCGAGGTGCGCCACGACGGGCCAGGCGAGCCCGGCGGCGGCGACGGCCGCTCCCGCCGTGACGATCTGCACGAGGTCGCGCCGGGGCAGCACCTGCCACGGCCACGGCCACGGCCGCAACCGGGGCGACGACGACGCCGACGGCGACGACGCCCACGACGCCCCGGCAGCAGGCTCGTGACCCGACGACGGGCCCGCAGCCCGCTCCGTCCGCCAGCGCACCACGAGGTGCACGGCGAGGGCCAGCGCCAGCGCCAGCGCTCCCGGCCGCGTGAACGCCGCGACCACGCCGCACGCGAGCACGAGCCCGTACCGCCGCTGCTGCATCGCGAGCACGCCCCCGAAGAGCAGGAAGAGCATCAGCCCCTCCGCGTACCCGACGGAGAACAGGAACCCGAGCGGCCCGAAGCAGAGCAGCAGCACGGCCCAGATCGCGCCTCGGTGCCCCACGGCCCGGTCGACGAGCCGGTAGAGCACGAGCGCGGCGCCCGCGCCGAAGGCGGTCGACAACAGCAGGGCGGCGCCGCTGAACGGCATGCCCGTCGCCACCATCAGCAGGTGGCAGAGCGTCGGGAACACCGGCAGGAACGCCCACTCGTTCGGCAGCACGTTGCCCGCCGCGTCGGTCGGCAGCACCGCCGGGTAGCCGTGCAGGGCGATCGTCCGGTAGCGGTCGGCGTCCCACGACGTGGTGAAGTCGAGCAGCGAGAGCTCGGCGCCCGGCGTGCGGAACTCGACGCCGGCGAGGCGGGCGACCTCCCACACCACGGCGAGGAGCACCAGGGAGAAGACCCGCGATGCCAGGTAGACGGTCAGCACCGTCGACCAGCGGGCGGGCAGCCACGACGCGAGGTCCGGCGACCGGCGCCGACGGACGGCGGGGCGCAGCGAGGAGGCGGTGGTCGCCCCGTCGCTCACGGAGCGTCCCCGAAACTGGTCATCCGGAAGACGTTACCCCGCGACGGCGGGCGGTGCGGCCCCGGGGCACGCCGGGGTCGCCCTGGGGCCAGCCGGGCCTGCCGGGTCGCCACGGGGCGCCCTGGCAGGGCACGATGGCCAGATGACCCTGCCCTCCCTCGCCGCGCTCGGCATCGACCCGGTCACCGCCGCGGTCTACGAGTTCGTGCTCACCTGCGGCGACACAGTCGACGTCGCCGCCATCGCCTCGGCCCGCGAGCTGGACGACGCCGTCGTCGTCACCGCCCTCGAGCAGCTGCGCAACATCGGCCTCGTGCACCGCACCGCCGAGGGCCACGGCCGACAGGCTCCCGGCTACGGGGCCGTCGACCCCCGCGTCGCGGTGTCCGCCCTCGTCGCCGCCCACGACGAGCAGCTCGCTGACGCCCGCACCGCGGTCTCGGGCCTCGGCGCCCTCTTCGACGACGGCCGCCGGGTCGCCGACCCGTCGGGCACGACGACGGTGCTCACCGGCCACGCGGCGGTGGGCGACTGGTACTCCCGGCTGCAGCACCGGGCGAGGGGCGAGTTCCTCGCGTTCGACCGGCCGCCGTACGTGGTCGCCACGAACGAGTCGGTCGAGCGCGGCGCGCTCAACCGCGGCGTGCACTGGCGCGCGATCTACACGGTCGCGAGCTTCACGGTCGACGGCAGCCTGCAGGGCGTCCACCGCCTGGGGGCGGACGGCGAGGAGGCGCGGGTCACCCACGACCTGCCGGTCAAGCTCGCGATCGCCGACCGCCAGGTCGCACTCGTGTCGGTCGGGCCGCTCGACGACCCGACGGCCGCCCCCGAGGCCCTCCTCACGGAGTCGCCCGCGCTGATCGCGGCCCTCTGCGACCTGTTCGAGTCGCGCTGGCGGACGGCCGTCCCCGTGCCCGCCCTGGCCGAGACGGCCGGCGCCGCGGGCGACGGGACAGGCGCCGCCGTCGACTGGTCCGAGGT
>NZ_CAUPYL010000211.1:0-4243 GCF_963515265.1 uncultured Frigoribacterium sp. | reverse complement strand
CGACCCGCTCTCCGCCGCCGGGCACCGTGCCCGGGCGTCGACCGACGACGGGGCGCCCCGCCGGCGGTGAGCCCGACGACAAGGGGCCGCCGCGCCCCTACCAGCCCCGACCCACCCGACCGACCCGAGGAGGACCGCCCCGTGGATGACGACCGCTACGGACAGGACGTGCTGAGCGGCGACTGGAAGCGCTCGTCGAGACCGGCGCCGACGCCCACCGACGCCGTCCGCGACCTCGTCGTCGAGGAGGCGCGCAGCGGCTTCACGGGAGCCGTCGTGCGGGTCGAGGCCGGCACCGTCGAGCTGGAGGACTGGAAGGGCCGCGTCCGCGCCTTCCCCCTCGGCGGGTCGTTCCTGATCGACGGCTCGCCGGTCGCGCTGCGCGTGCCCCGCGCGGCGCCCCCGGGGCGCGCACGGACGGCCTCGGGCTCGTTCGCGGTCGACGGCGGCCGGGCGCGGGTCGCCCGCGAGAGCAGGATCTTCGTCGAGGGCCGGCACGACGCCGAGCTCGTCGAGAAGGTCTGGGGCGCCGACCTGCGGGTCGAGGGCGTCGTCGTCGAGTACCTCGAGGGCGTCGACCACCTGGCCGAGGTGCTCGCCGAGTTCCGGCCGACCGCGACCCGTCGCGTCGGCGTGCTGGTGGACCACCTGGTGGCCGGGTCGAAGGAGAGCAGGATCGCCGACTCGATCGCCCGCGGCCCGTCGGGCGCCCACGTGCTCGTCGTCGGCCACCCGTTCGTCGACGTCTGGCAGGCCGTGAAGCCGGGTCGCCTGGGGCTCGAGTCGTGGCCCACCGTGCCGCGCTCGGTCGAGTGGAAGCACGGCATCTGCGCACACCTCGGCTGGCCCCACGACGACCAGGCCGACATCGCCGCCGCCTGGCAGCGGATCCTCGGCCGCGTGCGGACCTTCGGCGACCTCGAGCCCGCCCTGCTCGGCCGCGTCGAGCAGCTGATCGACTTCGTCACCGTCGACTGACCGGCCCCGCCCGCCCTGTCCTCATTCAGGAACCTCTGTCCTGATGCGCGCGGGGAGGGGCGTGATCGTCCTGATCCGTGCACGGATCAGGACCGCGTCACGGCTCGTTCCTGATCCCTGGGACATCGGAGCTGCGGGAATCGCCCGACGGCAGCGGCCCCCGAGCGGCTCCGCGCCCTAGATTCGTCGCATGGCCGATTCGATCGAGGGGCAGGTGCGCGGCGCGGTCGACGCCTGGCTGCGCTGGCTGCCGCGCTGGCGGATCGGCACGGCGCGCGGTCGCACCCGGGTCTGCCGCACCTGCTTCGGATCGCCGGTCTCGACCGCCGCCGGTCTCGACCACGACGTGCCGCACGCCGTCCAGCACGCGCTGCTCAACCGCCTGCGGCACATCGTCGACGCCGAGGTCGACACCTACACGACCCGCAACCTGCCCCTGGTCGACCGCGAGCTGCGGCGCGCCGCGGCGGGCGAGCCCGACGGGTACCGCCCGGAGGCCGACCTCGCGCCCGAGTTCGACGGCCTCGACGTCGACCCCGAGCCGGACCCGACCCAGCCGTTCCTGTTCACCCTGGCGGGCCTCGCCGCCGAGGACGCGCCTCCTGCGGGCGGGACCGACGAGGAGGCGCCGGCCGAGCCGGAGTTCACCGAGCAGGCCAAGCAGGCGCTCCGTCGCGAGCTGGCCCTCGCCGACGAGCACGCCCAGGCGGTCGGGACGGCCCTCTGCTTCGCCGTCGCCGGGCACCGGGAGCGCATCGCGGAGGCCCTGGCGCGCCTCGTCGAGCCCCAGGTCGACGACCTCCTCGCCGAGCTGTCGCGCACCTTGGAGCAGCCCCGGTGACCGCGCGCAGGTCGCCGTGGTGGGCGTTCGTCGCGGATCTCGTGCTCGTGGTGGCGTTCGTCCTGATCGGGCGCCGCAGCCACGACGAAGGGTCGGCGCTGGCCGGGGTCCTCACGACCCTGTGGCCGTTCGCCGCGGGTCTCGTCGTCGGCTGGGCCCTCGTGCTGGTGCGCGGGCGCGCCCTGCCGACCCTCGGCTCCGGTCTCGTCGTGTGGCCTGCGACGGTCGTGGTCGGCATGGTGCTCAGGGTGATCAGCGGACAGGGCACGGCGGTGAGCTTCGTGGTCGTCACGGTCGTCGTGCTCGGGGTCTTCTTGCTGGGCTGGCGAGCACTCGCGAGGCTGCGCCGCCGTCGAGCCCGCGGCTCGCGCCGCTGAGCGACCTGGGCGCGCCGAGGCGCCCGCCGCCGCTGGGGGCTGCTACTTGCGCTTGGCGGAGTTGTCGAGGCTCGGCTCGTCGGTGAGCACCAGGCCGGACGAGCTGTTGGAGGAGGTGGTCAACTCTGCCAGCCACTCGCGGCTGATCGTCGGGACACGACCTCCGGAGTACTTGAAGTAGAGGGGGATGCCCGGGTCGAGCCAGATGCTGCTGCGGCCGTCGCCGACCTTCTGCGTGTCGCGCCACGAGAAGAAGAACGACTCACGTCGTCGCAGCTTGGTGGCGATGACGATCTGCAGGTGCTCGAGCGTCCTGTCGTCGAACTCGATCTCGATGCTCGACGTGCCGTAGATCAGCGATCCCATGGTGTATCCGTTCGTTCCTGTCGTCCGTGCCGCATCGTGACTCGGACGAGCGGAGCGGTCTCTGCAAACCTACCGTGCGCCCTCGACTCCGACGCCCCTCGTCCGGTCGAGTCCCGGAGTGCGCGAGGCGCGAGGTCGTGCACGACGTGCAACGTCCGGGGAGGTCCCCAGCCGTCCCTGCCATGCTCGACGAGCCGATCCGAGCCCTCGCGGGCCACGAACCGACCCAGGGACCCATGACCTCCATCGCCGCCAGCCCGCTCCTCCTCGCCGCCTCCGGCTCGACCGCCTCGGGCTCGCCCGGCTCGCTCACCGAGAGCGACGGCATCGTCGGCATCGCCTCCCGCGTCATCGACGCCGCCGGCGAGTGGGGCGTCGGCCTGCTCACCTTCGTCGAGACGGTGTTCCCGCCGATCCCCAGCGAGCTGATCCTGCCCCTGGCCGGTGCGCTGGCGGGCAGCGGCGACATGAACGTCGTCCTGCTCGTGGCCACGGCCACACTCGGCGCATACGTGGGCGCCCTCGTGCTCTACTGGCTGGGCGCCGTGCTCGGCCTCGAGCGCAGCATCCGCTGGCTGTCGAAGCTGCCGCTCGTCGACCGGGAAGACTTCGACTCCGCCGCCGGCTGGTTCCACCGCCACGGCCGGTCGGCGGTCTTCTTCGGCCGGTTCATCCCCGGGGTGCGGAGCCTCATCTCGCTGCCCGCGGGCGCCGACCGGATGCCGCTCGTCACCTTCTCGCTCTTCACGATCATCGGCAGCGGCCTCTGGAACACGCTCCTGATCGGGCTGGGCGTCGCCCTCGGCACCCAGTACGAGCTGATCGACCGCTACGCCAAGTACCTCGACTACGCCGTCTACGCCGCGATCGCCGGGGTAGTCCTGTGGCTCGTCGTCCGGGCGGTGCGGCGTCGCCGTGCGGCAGAGCGGACCCGGGGCTGATCCGTCCCGTCGTGCCGGGGGTGCGCTCGGAGCGGATCCCCACGGCCCGTCCAGGCGGGCGGGCCAGGTCGTCCGTACTGTCGGAGACCCGGGAGGCACCCGGGGCGACCGGAATGAACGGCACACCATGGGATTCCTCGACAAGCTCCTCGGACGAGACGACCCGCAGGACGGCGCGACCCCGCAGGGCGCCCAGCAGCAGGCCCCTCAGCAGGCCGGTCAGCGTCCCGGCGGCCGCACCGACGACGAAATCGCGGTCGAGCGCTACCGCTACCTGCTCCGCACCGCGCCGCCGGAGACCATCGAGCAGGTGCACGCCGAGGCGTTCGCGACCCTGACGCCCGAGCAGCGGCGGACGGTCTTCGACGAGCTCAGCCGCCAGTCGCCCCAGGGCGAGCAGCCCCGCGGTGACGACGCGGGCTCGCTGGCCCAGGCGGCGACCCGCTCCGAGCTGCGTCGTCCCGGCACCCTCGAGCAGACCCTGGGAGGCGGCCAGCAGGGCGCGCAGGCCGGCGCCGGCCAGGCACAGGGCCGGCAGGGCGGCGGCATGGGCATAGGCTCGGTCATCGGCGGCTCGTTGCTGGGCACGGTCGCCGGGTACGTGATCGGTTCTGCCCTCGTCAGCTCGTTCCTGCCCGACGGCGGCGACGCCACGGCCGACGGCGGGGACGCGGGCGACGCCGGTGCCGAGGGCGACGCCGGTGCTGACGGCGGTGCGGGCGCCGACGCCGGTTCCGACC
>NZ_CAUPYL010000210.1:0-4245 GCF_963515265.1 uncultured Frigoribacterium sp. | reverse complement strand
CGCAAGGGGCGGCCGACCAGCAGCTGCCGCGCTGGGCGGCGGCCGCGGCGGCGGCCCCGACCGGAGCGCAGGCGGCGCGGGTCTACCCCTGCAGGACCTGGCGCCGCGCGGCGCCGCGCCGCGCCCGTCAGCCGACCGGCTGCAGCGGCACGCTGACGATGCGGTCGTCGCCCTGCCGGGCGTCGCCGCGGCCGTCGGTGTTGTTCGTCAGCAGCCAGAGGGTGCCGTCCGGTCCGGGCAGCACGTCGCGGATCCGCCCGAGCGACTCGTCGCCCGAGAACCGCTCGGTCGAGGTCGCCTCGCCGGCCTCGGGCACCTGGATCTCGAAGAGCGTCTCGCCGCCGAGACCCGCCAGGAACAAGGTCGACCCGACGGCCGTGAGGCCGCTCGGGCTCGCCTGGTCGGTGCGCCACTGCAGCACCGGCTCGAGGAACCGGCCCGACGACCCGGACGACCCCGACGAGCTCCGGCCCTCGACCTCGGGCCAGCCGTAGTTCGCGCCCGGGGCGAGGGAGTTCAGCTCGTCCCAGGTGTCCTGGCCGAACTCGGCGACCCAGCCGCCGCCCCACGCGTCCCACGCGATGCCCTGCGGGTTGCGGTGGCCGAGGCTCCACACGGGCGACCCGGGCATCGGGTTGTCGCTCGGCACGGCGCCGGTCGGCGAGATCCGCAGCACCTTGCCGCCGAGCGAGGTCTCGTCCTGCGACGCGGTGTCGTCGGAGGCGTCGCCGGTGGTCGCCCAGAGCATGCCGTCGGGGCCGAAGGCGATGCGGCCGCCGTCGTGGTTGCGGGCGGCGGGGATGCCGGTGAAGACGTCCTCGACGGGGCCGAGTCCGTACGAGCCGGGCTCGCCCGTGAGGGGCGCGCGCACGATGCGGTTGTCGTCGGCGGTCGTCAGGTAGGCGTAGAGGTAGGAGGGCGACCCCGCGAGCACGGCGAGCCCCAGCAGGCCCGACTCGCCCTGGTGCACGACGCCGTCGAGGGTCGCGACGTCGCGGACCGACCCGTCGCCGGTCAGCTCGACGACGCGGCCGCTGTCGCGGAGGCTGATGAGCGATGACCCGGTGTCGAGCCGCACGACCGACCAGGGGGCCTCGAGGCCGGTGACCACGTCGGTCGGCTCGGCCCCGTCGGCGACGCGGACCGCCGCGGTGTCCGTGGTCGGCGCGACCGGACCGGGACCGGGCGTCGTCTCGACGGGTGCGGCGGCGTCGCTCGCCGAGCTGGACGACGACGTGCCCGGGGACGCGCCGTCGCCTCCGGTGCAGCCCGCGAGCAGGAGGGCGAGGGAGGTCGTCACGGCAGCGGCGACCACGGCGCGCGTGCGCCGGACGGGCCGGGGTCGGGGCCGGTCTCGTGTCATGGGTGCACCTCCTCGTGCTCCAATCAGACACGAGGAGGAGCGGGCCGGGCGACGGGTGCGGCGCATCGTTGCACGACCGTGACGAGTCCGTCACCCGACCGTGACGAACGTGCGAGCGGCAGTGGCGTCGCGGAGACAGATGGGTACACTGGGCAGTCGTTCAGGTGCAGGACTCACGGGGGAGCGGGACATGCCCATAGACGGTTGGCGGATCGACCCTGCGACGGCGCGTGCCGCCGTGGCCGGGGCACGGACAGAGGCAGAGGGGTTCGGGCAGCTCGAGGTCGGCCTCGTGGGTGCGCTGCAGTCGGCGTCGACGGCGACGTCCGGCAAGGCGCCGTCCACGACGTCGTCGCTCGAGCGCATCCTCACGGACCCGTTCGAGCTCGACCTGGCCGCGGTCGCGCAGCGCTTGTCCGCGGCGGTCGAGGCGACGGAGGCGGCGATCGCGGCGTACGAGGCGGGCGACGCCGAGATGGGCACCCGCAGCGACGGGGCGGTGGAGCCGCGATGACCGCCTTCGAGGAGCTGCGCGAGCTGCCCGACCCGGGCACGCTCCAGGCGGCCGCGACGTCGCTGACGACCTTCGGCTCGGACGTCGTGTCGGCCGTCGACGCCGCGAGCCGCTCGTGGGCAGGGCTCGGCGGCGGCGACGTCTACGAGACCCCCGAGCGCGAGACGGTCCTGCAGGCGATGCAGAAGCCCGCGACGATCGCGGCGATGATCGAGCAGAACGCCGGCACGGCCGCCGCGGCGCTCGACGCCTACGCGGGCGACCTGCAGCGGCTCGCCACCCGCAGGGCGGCCCTCGTCGAGGACGTCGCGGCGCACGCGGCGACGCCCGCCCCCGTCGAGGACCCCGACGACCCGGCCGGGCACGAGGCCGACGTCCGGGCCGCCGAGGCCGCCACGGAGGACCTCGCCGAGCGCGTGCGCCGGTTCAACGTCGACGCCGACGCCGCCGACCAGGACTGCGCCGACGCGCTGAACGTGCTCGACAAGTACTCCGACACGGTCGTCGCGCGGTTCCACGACCTCACGTCGGACGGACTCGGCGGCGTGCTGACGGGTGGTCTGATGGCCACGACCGAGGAGGCCCTGTCGCGCTGGCGCCGAATCGCCATCGTGCCGGCGGACGCCGTCCCGACGATCATGACGGTGCCGGCCCCGGACGACTTCGTCAACGGCAAGCCCGTCTGGCGCAGCCCCGGGTCGTCCCTGCTCCTGCCCAGGCCTCCGGCGCCGCCTCCGCTGGAGGTGGGTCCCGGCGTCCGGCCGCACGACCTCTTCGTCGGCGACGCGAAGGTCAGCCCCGGTGCCATCCCCACGGCGGCCAAGTGGGGCGGCCGTGCGCTCGGAGCTGCCGGCTTCGTGCTGACCCTCGGCGCAGCCGGCTACGAGGAGTACGTCGCCGACCAGCGCGACCACCCGGAGTGGACGACGTCGCAGCGCGCCGAGAGCATCACGACGGCGACCGTCATCAAGGGCGGAGCGGGCGTGGCGACCGGGTTCGCCGGCGCGGCCGCCGGCGCCGCCCTCGGGACGCTGATCTTCCCCGGCGTGGGCACGGCCATCGGGGCGATCGTGGGCGGCGGGCTCGCGAGCGGCTTCGGCGCCGAGCCGCTCGGCGACGTGCTCACGGGATGGTATGAAGGCAGTGCGGCCGAGGACGCCGTCCACGACGTCTGGGAGGACCTCTTCGGATGATCATCGCAGCAGTGGTGGGACTCGGCATGATCGTGCTCGGCGGATCGGCCCAGCTCGGGCTCTGGCGGTCGTGGACCCGACGCCAGCCGCCGAGCTTCGTGCTGCCGTGGTGGTACCTCGGCGTCGGCGTGCTCATGGCGCTGCTCTTCGGCCTCACGGCCGACACGTCGGCCGCCGTGGCCCTCGGGTCGCTCGGCGTCGCGCTGGTCGCCCTCGTCTTCTTCGTCGGCCTGCTCGTGTTCGGCGTCCCGCGCCTCCTGCTGCCTCGCTGGTACCGGGCGAGCCGGGGTCTCTCGTGAGCGAGTCGCGCGTGGTCGCCACGCCCGACGTGCTCGTGCCCGTGCCCGACGGCTGGGTCGTGGTCGACGACGCGCCCGAGGCGGTCGTCCTGGCGTGGCCGGAGCGTCCCGACGACAGCTTCCGACCGAACGTGGTGGTCACCCGCCGCCCCTCCGACGAGCCCGTGCCCGCCGCGTCGGCCGACGTGGTCGCGGCGACGCTCGGCCTGCAGCGCGACGCCCAGGTGCTGGCCGTCGAGCCGCTCCACGACGGCGCCGTGCCGAGCCGCCTGGTCACGTACGGCTACGACTCCGACTCCGCGTACGTGTGCGTGCAGCAGTGGGTGTTCGCGACGGGCGCGACGCACGTGCACGTGACCGCGAGCTGTTCGATCGACGAGATGCTGCTCGTCCACCCGCACTTCTCCGAGCTCGTCCGCGGGCTCGACTTCTCGCCGGGAGGCGCCCCGTGATGCCCCAGCTCGACGTCGCCGCCTCCGCGAAGGTCGGCCAGGACCTCGAGTCGCTCGAGCGGGTGCCGCTGCACCAGCCTCGACCGACGTCGCGGTGGTCGGTCAGCGACGAGGCGCTGCAGCACCTCTGGTCGATCCGCGAACGCGGCCTCGTGGCCAAGGCGAAGCGGACGTCCGAGGCCGGGCGTGAGCTCCGCTCGGCGGGGCTCACCACCGCCCTCGGCGCCCTGACCGCCGACGGGGCCACCGTCGCCCGGTGCATCGGCGCCCCCGTCGCCACCTTCGGCGTCGAGGCCCGTCACGCGGGGCGCACGAGCACCTGGGGCTACTGGGCCGACCGCGAGATCGGGGTCGTGCAGGCGAGGGCGTCCGTGGCCGAGCTGCTCGAGGGCCCGGCCGTGGCCGCGCCGGCGCAGGACGCGCC
>NZ_CAUPYL010000209.1:0-4251 GCF_963515265.1 uncultured Frigoribacterium sp. | reverse complement strand
GGGTGCCCTCGGCGTCGCGGGCGCCGGCACCGCCCGGGGTGCGGAGAGGGCCGCCTCGGCCCGAGCGGCCTCGCGCAGCGCCTGGTGCTGTGCCCGCTGGGACTCCCTCAGCGCCTGGACGGAGCGCTCCGACTGACGTCGAAGATCGTCCGCGGGCGACTCCGCCGCGGGAGCCGCCACCGTTGCTGCAGGCCGGGCGGCAGGTCGCTGGCGTCCCCGTCGCAAGTACAGGGGCGTGGGCACGGGGACCGGGGTCCACTCCCTCGACTCGGCCTCGACCTCTGCCTCGGGGTCGGCGAGCGACGAGGAGAAGTCCTTGAGGGGCTGGCCCACGCGAGGAGCGGAGGCGACCTGACGACGCGCCCGCGCCCGTGACACCGCGGCGAGCTGGGCGAGCATCGCGACCGCTCCGGCCCCGAATGCGAGCCCCGCGATCGAGGCGACCCAGAACGAGGTCGCGATGCCCGCGACGATCGCGACGACGCCGAGCACGAGCACGACGGTCGAGACGAGACGAGAACGACGGAGGCGGCGGGCGGCGAGCGCGGGATCGTGGTCGGCCGCGCGGAGGACGGGCGCGGCGGCCGCGAGCTCGCGGGTGACGGCGCGCTGACGTGCCGCCTCGTGGGCCCGGCGGAGGGCCTCCCGCTTCGTCTCCTCGCGGGCGAGGATGCGCTGCGCGTCGGCGACGGACCGGGCGTTGGCCTCGATCCGCACCTCCTCGGGCAGCTCGGCCGTCTGGGCGAGGATGCGGAGGGTCTGCTGCAGGCGCACGGCGTTCCGCTCGGTGGCGAGGTACTCGCGGCGGCGCTGCCAGGTGGGCACGAGGTAGACGAGCCAGAGCACGGCGACGAGCGCCAGCACGAGGCCCCCGCCCCACGACCCGATGTCCATGCTGACGAGGGTATGAGCGGGGGCACGGCGCGTCGGCCATGTCGCGGGGTGTGTCTCGCCCGGTTCTGCGCAGATCCAGGCCAGATCGGGCCAGATCCCCCGCAGACCCGCCTAGAGCGGCAGCTGCCGCTCGGCGTCGGCGAGCGCCTCGGCCGGCACGCTGCCCTGTCCGACCGGGACCGTGCCCGACCGCCACCGGTGCAGGACGCCCTCGGGCACCTCCTCGGCCACCAGCGCGAAGCAGAAGTGGTCACGCCACATGCCGTTGATGTGGATGTAGCGGCGCCGGAGCCCCTCGTACCGGAAGCCGAGCTTCTCGACCACGCGGAGGCTCGGACCGTTCTCGGGACGGATGCAGATCTCCATCCGGTGCAGGCCGAGGGCACGGAAGCAGTGGTCGGTGGCCAGCGCGACGGCGATCGGGGTCGCGTCGTTCCCGGCTGCCGACTGCGTGACCCAGTAGCCGATCGTCGCCGAGCCGAGCGAGCCGTAGGTGATGCCGCTGACGTTGAGCTGCCCGACGAAGCGACCGTCGAGCTCGATCGCGAACGGGAGGCCGAGGCCGGCGCGGGCGTTCACCTGGAGGGAGCGGATGCTGCCGCGGACGTCGTGGCTGGTGAACCCGTTCGGGTTGGTGGCCTCCCACTGCCGGAGCCACGAGCGGTTCTCGGCCAGCGCCTGGTCGAGGTCGCGGGTGTCACGCAGGCGGAGGGGCCGGATGACGACCCGCCCCTCCGCCAGCGTGGGGATGCTGCTCACGTGGTGGTCGCCTACTCCAGCCCTGCCGTGAACTCCTTGAGCCACGGGCGGAGCTCGTCGCCGAGGTCCTCCCGGTCGCTCGCGAGCTGCACGATGGCCTTGATGTAGTCGAGCTTGTCGCCCGTGTCGTACCGACGGCCGCGGAAGACGACGCCGTACACGCCGCCGGTCCACTCTTCTGCGCCGGCCATCTTCATGAGAGCGTCGGTCAGCTGGATCTCGCCGCCCTTGCCCGGCTCCTGCTTCTCGAGCACGTCGAAGACCTCGGGCCGGATGACGTAGCGGCCGATGATGGCCAGGTTCGAGGGCGACTCGCCCTGTGCCGGCTTCTCGACCAGGCCGGTGACCTTGACGACGTCCTCCTCGTCGGTCTCCTCGACCGTGGCGATGCCGTAGAGATGGGTCTGCGAGGGGTCGACCTCGAGCAGGGCGATCACGGTGGCGTTCTTCTGCCCCTGCACCTCGACCATGCGCGTCAGCAGCGGGTCGCGGGCGTCGATGATGTCGTCGCCGAGCAGGACGGCGAACGGCTCGCGGCCGACGTGCATCTTGGCGCGGAGCACCGCGTGGCCGAGGCCCAGCGGGTCGCCCTGACGCACGTAGTGCATGTCGGCGAGGTCGGTCGACTGGTTGACCTTGGCGAGCTTGTCGTGGTCGCCCTTCTTCTTCAGCGTCTCCTCGAGCTCGCTGACGTGGTCGAAGTGGTTCTCGAGCGCGTTCTTGTTGCGGCCCGTGATCATCAGCACGTCGGTGAGGCCGGCGTTGACGGCCTCCTCGACGACGTACTGGATCGCCGGCTTGTCGACGACGGGGAGCATCTCCTTAGGCATTGCTTTGGTCGCGGGGAGGAATCGGGTACCCAGGCCGGCGGCGGGGATGACTGCTTTGCTGATCGTGAAGCCCATGCCGCTCAGCGTATCCACCCGCGGCGTTCCGCGGGGGGCACATTTCGTGCCCGTACCATCGGGGACATGACGGACGAGGTCGGCAACGCCAAGCGCGCACTCCGGGCGGAGCTGCGACAGCGGCGCCGGAACCAGGGCGACCACGCTCGTGACCAGGCGACCGCAGGCCTGACGAGGCACCTGGTGGACCTCGCCTCGGGGCTCTCCGTCCGGTCGGTGTCGGCCTACCTCTCCACCGCGGACGAGCCGAACACCCGCCCGTTCCTCAACTGGGCCTACGAGAACGACGTCCGCGTCCTGTTCCCCATCTCCCGTCCCGACGGGCTGCTCGACTGGGCCGTCGGCGACGGCGAGACGGAGACGCTCGGGCTGTTCGACCTGCCCGAGCCGGTCGGCGAGGTGCTCAGCCCGATGGCGATCAACGACGTCGACCTCATCATCGTGCCCGCCGCCTCCATCGACCACACGGGGATGCGGATGGGCTGGGGCCGCGGCTACTTCGACAAGACCCTCGGATCGATGGAGAAGCGACCGCCGGTCTATGCTGTGGTGTTCGATTCCGAGTACGTGGAGCAGGTGCCGCACGAGCGTCACGACCAGCCCGTCGACGGCGTCGTCACCCCCAGCGGCATCCACGAGTTCTGAGCTCGCCGACCGCCTCCTCGACCCACAGCTAGGACGCCCGTGCCCACCTACTCGTACCGCTGCACCGAGTGCGGCAACGCCTTCGACGTCGTCCAGTCGTTCACCGACGACTCGCTGACCGTCTGCCCCGTCTGCCAGGGCACGCTCCGCAAGGTGTTCAGCCCCGTGGGCGTCACCTTCAACGGGTCGGGCTTCTACCGCACCGACTCGCGGGGCGGGGGCGGGAGCGGCAGCTCTGCGGCCGGTCAGTCGTCCTCCTCGTCGTCGTCGTCCGACACGAAGTCGTCGGGCGCGAAGGAGAAGAGCGCAGGAGGTGGCGCGTCGTCCGCCGGGTCGGGCACGTCCTCGAGCGGGTCGTCGGGCTCGTCCTCGGGCGGCTCCTCGTCGGGGAGCTCCAGCTCCTCCTCCTGACTCCGGCCTGCGCGGCCGGGCGAGGAGTGGTTGAGTTGTCGGCGACGACGACCACCCTCGACCCGAAGGAGCGCACCTGTGAAGGGCTTCAAAGAATTCGTCCTGCGCGGCAACGTGATCGACCTGGCTGTCGCCGTGGTCATCGGAGCCGCGTTCACCGCCATCGTCACCTCGCTCGTGACCAACATCTTCAACCCGCTGATCGGTGCGGCGTTCAACGCGTCGATGCTCGACGAGGCGCTCGTCGTGAGCATCCCCACGGTGAGCGGCGGTGCCGACGCCGAGCTGAAGTTCGGCGCCGTGATCGGCGCGCTGATCAACTTCCTGATCATCGCCGCCGTGGTCTACTTCTGCCTCGTGCTCCCGGTGAACAGCCTGCTGAAGCGCACCTTCGCGAAGCAGTCGGACGAGACCGTGCCGCCGGCGGACGTGCCGCCGACCGACGTCGAGCTGCTGAGCGAGATCCGAGACCTGCTGCGGGCGCAGTCGGGCATCGAGTCCGGCGTCGCCGGTCACGGCAGCCACGCCGCCGACCCGACGCCGAGCGGCAGCATCGGCGTGGGGAACGGACCGCTCGGCAGCCGCTAGGCCCCCGGCTCCGCACGACGACGACGGCCCGCCCCTCCCTCACCGGGAG
>NZ_CAUPYL010000208.1:0-4439 GCF_963515265.1 uncultured Frigoribacterium sp. | reverse complement strand
TACAGGCACACCAGCCACATCGTCCAAACCCTGCCGCATCCCGGGCGTGTCGCAAACGGCATCCCCGGAAAATCAAGGGTCGAGCCCTGATCGTCCGTCTGGGCCCGGCACAGGGCGCCTCAGGGCATGCTGACGATCGCGACCGACCGGCCCGATCGACCCGATCGCTCCCCCTCGCCGAGGGGCGAGGGGCGAGGGGCGAGGGCGAGGGGGCAGGGTCGTCAGCCGAGCGGCAACGCGAGGACGACGAGCAGCGAGAGCCCCGCGACGAAGACCCAGGAGCCGAGGCCGACGAGGACGGCGCGCCCCCCGGCGCGGGCGAGACGCTCGAGCCGGACGCTCGACCCGAGCCCGACGAGGGCCAGGCCGAGCAGGACGGTCTGGACGGTGTCGGCTCCCGTGACCGCCGCCTCCGGCAGGTCCACCAGGGTGCGCAGCACGACCGCGGCGAGGAACCCGACCACGAACAGGGGCACCAGGGGAGGTCGGGTGCCAGCGTCGCCTCCCCCTCGGCGGACCACCGCGGAGGTGATCGCGACCACCGGTGCGAGCATGACCACCCGTGTGAGCTTGACCACCACGGCGATCGCGAGCGCCGAGGCGCCGGCGGTCTGCGCGGTCGCGACCACCTGGCCGACGTCGTGCACGCTGGCCCCGGTCCACGCGCCGAACTGCACCGGCGTCAGGCCGAGCGCCGTGCCGAGCGCGGGGAGGACCGCGATCGCCGCGGTGCCGCACAGGGTGACCAAGGCCACCGGGGTCGCGGCGTCCTTGCCGCGGTCGCGGGTCACCGCCGACATCGCGCCGATGGCCGACGCCCCGCAGATCGAGAAGCCGGCAGCCAGCAGGAGGGGCTGGTCACCGGGGAGGCGCGCCCACCTCCCGAGCAGCCAGGTCACGAAGAACGTGGCGACCAGGATCCCGACGACGCTGAGCACCGTGGCCCAGCCGAGCCCGGCCACGTCGACCAGGCTGAGCTTCAGCCCGAGCAGCACGACCCCGATGCGGAGCAGGCGCTTCGCCGCGAGGGTCAGCCCGGGTGCGAGCACCCCGTCGAGCGCCGGCCGGAACGCCGGCACCTGGCCGAGGGCGATGCCGAGGACGACGCAGCCCGTCAGGATCGGGACCGCCGGCACCACCAGGTGCACGAGCCAGGCGACCCCGAGCACCGCGGCCGCGAGGCCGACCCCGGGGAGAACCCGTCGCCGCGGAGGCGCGGCGGAGGGCGCCGGGGTCGTCACCGACGACGCCTAGACGCGGTTCTTGGCGGGGTTGATCAGCGAGCCGATGCCCGAGATCGCGACCTCGACGGTCTCGCCGGCGGTGAACGGGCCGATGCCGGCGGGGGTGCCGGTGAGGATGACGTCGCCGGGCAGGAGCGTGAACACGTCGGTCACGTACTCGATCAGCTCGGGGATCTTGTGGATCATCTGCATCGTCGACTCGCGCTGCTTGACCTCGCCGTCGACGCGGGTCTCGATGGTCGCGTCGCTCCAGTCGAACTCGTTCTCGATGTACGGGCCGAGCGGCAGGAACGTGTCGTAGCCCTTGGCCCGGGTCCACTGGCCGTCGGCAGTCTGCACGTCGCGAGCGGTGACGTCGTTCGCGATCGTGTAGCCGAAGACCACGTCCTGGTAGTCCTCGGCCTTGACGCGCTTGGCGATCGAGCCGATCACGATGGCGAGCTCGCCCTCGAAGTCGACCTGCCCGACGTCGGGCGGCAGCTGGATCGAGTCGCCGAACCCGATGACCGTCGTGTTCGGCTTCAGGAACAGCAGGGGCGCCTCCGGCGGGGTCTGCCCCAGCTCGTCGGCGTGGTCGTGGTAGTTCAGGCCCACTCCCACGACCTTCGAGCGCGGGATCACCGGCGCGAGCAGCTTGGCCGAGCGGAGCGAGACACGCTCGCCCGTGGTCTCGTAGCCGCTGTACATCGGGTCGCCCGCGAGCACGATCAGCTCGCGCTCGTCGACGATGCCGTAGCGGGGGTCTTCTCCGGGAGTCGCGAACCGTGCGATCTTCATGCGTCGAGCCTCGTCATCCATCCGTGGACGTCGTCGCGACGCCCGTACTGGATGTCGGTGAGCTCTTCGCGCAGCGACATCGTGAGGGGTCCGCCCTCGGCGGCGGGCGAGCCGACGTGGAAGCCCTCGCCCTTGAGCTCGGCGATCGGGACGACCACGGCGGCGGTGCCGCAGGCGAAGACCTCGACGATGTCGCCGTTCTCGACCCCGTCACGCCACTCGTCGAGCGACACCCGACGGCGCTCGACCCGGTGGCCGCGCGCCTCGGCGAGCTCGAGGATCGAGTCGCGGGTGATGCCCTCGAGGATCGAGTCGCTGTCGGGGGTGACCAGGGTGCCGTCCGCGTAGACGAGCACGACGTTCATGCCGCCGAGCTCTTCGATGTAGGTGCTCTCGGACGAGTCGAGGAACAGCACCTGCTGGCAGCCGTTCTCGTAGGCCTCCTGCTGCGGCAGCAGCGACGAGGCGTAGTTGCCGCCCGTCTTGGCGGCACCCGTGCCGCCCTTGCCCGCGCGGGCGTAGTTCGTGGTGAGCCAGATCGAGACCGGGGCCACGCCTCCGGTGAAGTAGGCACCTGCAGGGCTCGCGATGACGTGGTAGTCGACCTGCTGGGCCGCCCGCACGCCGAGGAAGCTCTCGCTCGCGATCATGAACGGCCGCAGGTAGAGGCTCGTCTCGGGCGCGCTCGGCACCCACGAGCTGTCGACCTGCACCAGCTGCTTGACGCTCTCGACGAAGTCGTCGGTCGAGAGCTCGGGCAGCGCGAGACGCCGCGCCGAGCGCTGGAGGCGCCTGCCGTTGGCGTCGGGGCGGAAGGACCAGATCGAGCCGTCCGCGTGGCGGTAGGCCTTCATCCCCTCGAAGATCTCTTGCGCGTAGTGCAGCACCGACGCCGCCGGGTCGAGCTGGAGCGGCCCGTACGGGTGGACGCGGGCGGCGTGCCAGCCCTCGTCGAGGGTCCAGCGGATGGAGACCATGTGGTCGGTGAAGTGCTTGCCGAAGCCCGGGTCGCTGAGGATCACCTCGCGCTCGGCGCTGTCGCGGACCGACTCGGACGGGGTCAGCTCGAAGCTGAGGCCGAACTCGGCGGTGTCGTCGGGCGTGACGGTGTCGGCGGTCGTGGTGTCGTCGGTCTGGCTCATGATGCGGCCTCCTGGCTGGTGAGGGCGGCGACGCGGTCGGCGATCGCCGTGCCGATCTCGGACGTGCTGCGGCGGGTGCCCGCGGACTGCTGACGGGCGGCGATGTCGGCCTCGACGGCCTCGCGGACCCGCGCCGCCGCCTCCTGCAGGCCCAGGTGGTCGAGGAGGAGCGCGACGGACAGGACCGCGGCGGTCGGGTCGGCCAGCTGCTGGCCGGCGATGTCGGGCGCCGAGCCGTGCACGGGCTCGAACATGCTCGGGAACGCCCCGCTCGGGTTGAGGTTGCCCGACGCCGCGAGCCCGATGCCGCCGCTGATCGCCCCGGCGAGGTCGGTGAGGATGTCGCCGAACAGGTTGTCCGTGACGATCACGTCGAAGCGTGCCGGGTCGACGACCAGGTGGATGGTCGCCGCGTCGACGTGCTGGTACTCGACCTCGACGTCGGGGTACTCGGCCGCGACCGCGTCGACGATCCGCTGCCAGAGGCCGCCCGCGAAGACGAGCACGTTGGTCTTGTGCACGAGGGTCAGGCGGCCCCGACGGCTGCGCGCCTTCTCGAAGGCGAAGCGGACCACCCGCTCGACGCCGTGCGCGGTGTTGACGCTCACCTCGTTGGCGATCTCGTGCGGCGTGCCGGCACGGAGGACGCCGCCGTTGCCGACGTACGGCCCCTCGGTGCCTTCACGGACGACGACGAAGTCGACCTCGCCGGGATCGGCCAGCGGCGACGGGACCCCCGGGTAGACGGTGGTGGGGCGCAGGTTGACGTAGTGGTCGAAGGCGAAACGGAGCTTCAACAGCAGGCCCCGCTCGATGATGCCGCCCCTGAGGCGCGGGTCGCGCGGGTCGCCGCCGACCGCGCCGAGCAGGATCGCGTCGTGCGAGGCGAGCGCCGCCAGGTCGTCGTCGGTGAGGATGTCGCCCGTCTCGAGGTAGCGCGTCGCGCCGAGCTCGAACGGCGTCACCTCGAAGGAGGCGTCGTCGCCTGCCGCGACCTCGAGCACCTTGAGCGCCTCGGCGACGACCTCGGGGCCGATGCCGTCGCCGGGGACGGCGGCGAGGCGGACGGTGCGCGACATGGGACTCCTGGGGTCGGCGAAGCGGGTGACCCTTCACTGTACCTGCGCGGGGAGGGGCGCCGCGCCGCCCGAAGGGGGTCGCGGGCGGCCGTCGGGGGACGGGTGCCGCGCCTCCTGGGGGACCGGTCGGGCGCCTCCTGCAGGACGGGCGCCGCGCCTCCTGCGGGTCAGTCGTGCGCGGAGGCCCGGCGGAGGGC
>NZ_CAUPYL010000207.1:0-4445 GCF_963515265.1 uncultured Frigoribacterium sp. | reverse complement strand
CGGCTACGGCGTCGGGACCTGGCTCCTCGACCGGGACGCGACCGTCGGCGTGGGCCAGGGCGCGCCTCCCTCGGTCACGGCCGGGCTCGTGCCCGCCCCCGACGCCCCCGCGGACCTCGCGCTCCTGCTGACCGACCGCGCGCTGGTCTTCGACCACGGCGACAGGACGGTGGAGGCGGTGGTCCTGGGCGACGACCGCTGGCTGTCGGCCGTCGCGGCGGCCTGGCGCGACGTCCCCGAGGGCGAACCCGGGCACCCGTCCGAGCCCACGGCACCGTCGCGCCCCGCCGTGCGCCAGCACGACGACGACGCCTACCTCGCGCTCGTCGAGCGCTGCCAGCAGGCCATCACGGCGGGCGACGCCTACGTGCTCTGCCTCACGACGAGGACCACGGTCGAGGGCGACGTGGACGACCTGGCCGTCTACCGGAGGCTGCGCCGGTCCTCTCCGGCTCCGCACGCCTCCTTCGTGCGGATCGGCCCGACGTCGGTGCTCGGGGCCTCGCCCGAGTCGTTCCTCCGGGTCGACGCGGAGGGGGCGGTCTCGTCGTCCCCGATCAAGGGGACCCGGCCGCGGTCGGCGGACGCGGCGCTCGACGCCCGCGCCGCCGCCGAGCTCGGCGCGGACGAGAAGGAGCTCGCGGAGAACCTGATGATCGTCGACCTCGTGCGCAACGACCTCACCCGCGTCGCGGCGCCCGGCACCGTCGCAGTGGCCGAGCTGTTCGCCGTGCGGTCCTACCGCCACGTGCACCAGCTGGTGAGCACGGTGACGGCCGTCCTGGCCCCGGGGCGCACCGCCCTCGACGTCGTGGAGACGGCCTTCCCCGCCGGCTCGATGACCGGCGCGCCGAAGCGCCGGGCCGTGCAGCTGCTCGCCGCGTGGGAGGGGCGGCCGCGCGGCGTCTACTCGGGCGTCGTGGGGCATCTCGGCCTGGACGGCTCCGCCTCGCTCGCCATGGCCATCCGGTCGATCGTCGTCGAGCGCGCGACGTCGCGACGGCCCGGCCGCGCGAGCGTCGGCGCCGGGGGAGGCATCACCGCATCGTCGGTGCCGTCCGTCGAGCTCGAGGAGGTGCGGCTGAAGTCTGCCGCCCTGCTGCGCGCCCTCGACGCGGTCGCGGCGGGCGCCTCCTCGGCTCCCGCCGTGCCGACGCAGCCCGTGCCCTGACGAGACGGTCGGCCCGCTACCCTGGACGACGGACCGCCCCGCGCGTGCGCCCCTCAGGGCGCCCTCGGGCTGCCCACCTCCCCACCGCAGCGATTGAGAGTCCCGTGGCCCACGAGCACGACACGACAGCGTCCGCCGACCAGGCGTCCACCACCCCGGCGTCCGAGACCCCGGCCCACGCCGAGGGCGAGACGGAGCGCGCCTACGACCCTGCTCGCCTGCAGCAGAAGTGGCAGGCGATCTGGGAGGAGGCGAAGCCCTTCGCCGTCGACCCGGACGACGTGCGGCCGCGCAAGTACATCCTCGACATGTTCCCGTACCCCTCGGGCGACTTGCACATGGGGCACGCCGAGCAGTACGCGCTCGGCGACATGGTCACGCGCTACTGGCGCCAGCAGGGCTTCAACGTGCTGCACCCGATCGGCTGGGACAGCTTCGGCCTGCCCGCCGAGAACGCCGCCATCAAGCGCGGGGTCGACCCCCGCGAGTGGACCTACGCGAACATCGAGCAGCAGAAGCAGAGCATGAAGCTCTACGCGCCGTCGTTCGACTGGGACCGCGTGCTGCACACGAGCGACCCCGAGTACTACAAGTGGAACCAGTGGCTGTTCCTGCAGATGTACGACAAGGGCCTCGCCTACCGCAAGGACAGCTGGGTCAACTGGGACCCGGTCGACCAGACCGTGCTCGCGAACGAGCAGGTCCTGGCCGACGGCACGTCCGACCGCTCGGGCGCCGTCGTCGTCAAGAAGAAGCTGACGCAGTGGTACTTCAAGATCACCGACTACGCCGACCGCCTGCTCGACGACCTCAACCAGCTCGAGGGCCACTGGCCGACCAAGGTGCTGAACATGCAGCGCAACTGGATCGGCCGGTCGATCGGTGCCGACGTGCACTTCGAGATCGAGGGCAGGGAGGAGCGGGTCACGGTCTTCACGACCCGTCCCGACACGCTCTGGGGCGCCACCTTCATGGTCGTCGCGCCCGACTCCGACCTCGCGGCCGAGCTCGTCGCCGACGCGACCGACGACGTCAAGGAGACCTTCGCCTCCTACCTGGTCGAGGTGCAGAAGGCGACCGAGATCGAGCGCCAGTCGAGCGAGCGCCCGAAGACCGGCGTGCCCCTCGGGCGCGTCGCGGTGAACCCGGTCACGGGCGACCCGATGCCCGTCTGGGCCGCGGACTACGTGCTCGCCGACTACGGCCACGGCGCCGTCATGGCCGTGCCCGCGCACGACCAGCGCGATCTCGACTTCGCCCGCAAGTACGACCTGCCGGTCCGCGTCGTCGTCGACACCAACGCGCCCGTCACGGGCGTCATCCCCAAGCTGCAGCTGGACGACGAGGGCCAGGCGATCCTGCCCGACGACCTGCCCGACCTCGACCCCGCGTCGACCGGCGTCGCCCTGACCGGCGAGGGCCGGTTGATGAACTCGGGGCCGCTCACCGGCCTGAGCAAGTCGAACGCGATCAAGCGCGTGATCGAGCTGCTCGAGCAGTCGGGTTCCGGCAAGGCCGCGAAGACCTACCGCCTCCGCGACTGGCTCATCTCGCGCCAGCGCTTCTGGGGAACGCCGATCCCGATCGTGCACGGCGCCGACGGCGTCGAGGTCCCCGTGCCCGTCGACCAGCTGCCCGTGCTGCTGCCCCCGACGGAGGGCCTCGACCTCAAGCCCAAGGGCAGCTCGCCCCTCGGCGCCGCGACCGACTGGGTGAACGTGCCCGACCCGCGCGACGGCTCGCCCGCGCGCCGCGACGCCGACACGATGGACACCTTCGTCGACAGCTCGTGGTACTTCCTCCGGTTCCTCGACCCGACCGACACCGAGCGGGCGTTCGACCCGGCCCAGGCGAGCAAGTGGGCCCCCGTCGACCAGTACGTGGGCGGCGTCGAGCACGCGATCCTGCACCTGCTCTACGCGCGCTTCATCACCAAGGTGCTCTTCGACCTCGGCCACGTCGACTTCACGGAGCCGTTCAGCGCCCTGCTGAACCAGGGCATGGTGCTGCAGGACGGCGCGAAGATGAGCAAGAGCAAGGGCAACGTCGTCAGCCTGTCCGACGAGATCACGAAGCACGGCGTCGACGCGATCCGCCTGACGATGGCCTTCGCCGGCCCGCCCGAGGACGACATCGACTGGGCCGACGTCTCGCCGGCAGGGTCCGCGAAGTTCCTCGCCCGGGCGTTCCGGCTGGCGACCGACGTCGACAGCCCGCGCGACGTGGTCTGGGCCGAGGGCGACCAGGCGCTGCGCCGGGTCACCCACCGGTTCCTCGCCGAGGCCCCGGGCCTCAGCGAGGCGTTCAAGTACAACGTCGTCGTCGCCCGCCTCATGGAGCTCGTCAACGCCGTCCGCAAGACGATCGACAGCGGCGCCGGCGCCGCCGACCCCGCGGTCCGCGAAGCGACGGAGACGGTGGCCCTCGGGCTCTCGCTCTTCGCGCCCTACACGGCGTCGGAGATGTGGGAGCTGCTCGGCTACGACGGCGTGGGTGTCGCCCACTTCGGCTGGCGCCGGGCCGACCCGACCCTGCTCGTCGAGACCAGCGTGACGGCCGTCGTGCAGGTGAACGGCAAGGTCCGCGACCGTCTCGAGGTCTCGCCCAAGATCGGGTCCGACGAGCTCGAGGCCTTGGCCCGCGACTCCGCGGCGGTGCAGCGCGCGGTCGGCGACAAGCAGATCGTGAACGTCGTCGTGCGTGCGCCGCGCCTCGTCGCCATCGCGGTGAAGTAGCGCACTCGCTCCTCCCCGTCGCCGACCGGCCGTCCTGGTTCCCCAGGGCGGCCGTCGTCGTCTGCGGGTGCCGAGCCGCTCCTCCTACCGTCGGGGGATGGTCGTCGACTTCCGCTCCGCGCCCGATCCGGCAGCCCCCCGCGGGCCGCGCTGGCGCCTCGGCGTCGGGGCCGTCGTCGTGCTCGTGCTGGCGGTGCTCGCGGTCACCGTCGCGGTCTCGGCGACGGCGACCCGAGGAGGCGCGGGCGAGACCGCGATCACGTCACGGCCGACGCCCGCCGACGGGTCGCCCGGGGCGGCCGGCCCGTCGGGGGAGCCCGCGGCGACCGATTCGCCCGTCTTCGTGCACGTGCACGGCAGGGTCGCGCTGCCTGGTCTCTACGAGCTGCCGCCGGGGGCACGGGTCGTCGACGTCGTCGCGGCGGCGGGGGGCTTCGCCGACGACGCCGAGCAGGGCGCGGTCAACCTGGCTCGGCCCCTCGTCGACGGCGAGCAGCTGTACGTCCCGGCGGTGGGGGAGGCGGCGGACGGGCCTGGCG
>NZ_CAUPYL010000206.1:0-4458 GCF_963515265.1 uncultured Frigoribacterium sp. | reverse complement strand
CCCGCCGCCTGCCGGTCGGTCGACGCCGCGGCACGCACCAGAGCCCGGGCGACCGGGTGCTCGCTGTCGCGCTCGGCGGCCGCGGCGAGGCGCAGGGCCTCGTCGCGAGTCAGCCCCCCGGACGAGGAGGCGGTGGCCACGTCCGTCACGCCGGGCTCGCCCTTCGTGAGGGTGCCGGTCTTGTCGAACAGCACGGTGTCGACGGTGCGCATGCGCTCGAGGGCGAGGCGGTCCTTGACGAGCACGCCCGCCCGGGCCGCGCGCTCGGTCGAGATCGCGATCACCAGCGGGATCGCGAGCCCGAGGGCGTGCGGGCAGGCGATGACGAGCACGGTCACGGTGCGCGTGATCGCCTGGTCGAGGTCGCCGAGGAGGAGCCACACGACGAAGGTGACCACCCCCGCACCCGAGGCGAACCAGAAGAGCAGGGCGGCGGCGCGGTCGGCGAGTGCCTGGGCGCGCGACGACGAGGCCTGGGCCTCGGCGACGAGCCGCCGGATGCCCGCGAGGGCCGTGTCGTCGCCGACGGCGGTGACCCGGACCCGCAGGGCGCCGTCGGTCGCGACGGTGCCGGCGACGACCCGGTCGCCCTCGCCGCGCGCGACGGTCCGGGACTCGCCCGTGACCATCGACTCGTCCATCTCAGCGGAGCCGTCGACGACGACGCCGTCGGCGGGCACGCGGGCACCCGAGCGGACGAGCACGACGTCGCCCGCGACGAGGTCGGCGAGGGCCACCTCGGTCGTCGCGCCGATTTCGGTGCCGGTGCCGTCGCCCGAGTCCGTGCCGGAGGCGCCGTCGACACGGTCGGCCGTGTCGGGCAGCAGCGCGGCGAGGGCGTCGAGGGCACCGGAGGCGGCACCCAGGGCCCGCATCTCGATCCAGTGCCCGAGCAGCATGATGACGACGAGGAGCGCGAGCTCCCACCAGAAGTCGAGGTCGAGGCCGCCGATGCCGAGCGTCGTCGCCCAGCTCGCGACGAACGCGACGGTGATGGCCATCGCGATGAGGAGCATCATCCCCGGCTGCTTCGCCCGTGCCTCCGCGACGCCTCCGCTGAGGAACGGCCAGCCGCCCCACGCGAAGAGGAACGTGCCGAGCACCGGCGAGATCCACTCGGAGCCGGGGAACGACGGGACGTCGTAGCCGAGCAGCCCGGCGAACATCGAGCTGAAGGCGACCACCGGCACGGCGACGACGAGGCTGACCCAGAACTTGTCGCGGAACTGCGCGGCGTGGTCGCCGTGGCCCCCGTGGCCGTGGTGGCCCGCGTGCGCGTCGTGGCCCGCATGACCGTCGTGGCCCGCGTGCGCGTCGTGCCCGGCGTGCGCGGCGTGCGCGGCGTGGCCGGCGTGCGTGTCGTGCCCCGCGGCGACGCCGGCGGCCTCCTGGCCGTGGTCGGCCGTCGCGAGTCCCGAGTGGTCGGTGCCGACCTGCTCGTCGTCGCCGGGGGCGGGGTGGTCGTGCGAGGTGCTCATCCCCATACCCTAGGGGGGTATCGCGCGCGACGTCCAGGACTCGGGGCGACCGCCTCCTCGACCCTCAGCCTCCTCGCTGTCAGCCCGCCGACCGTCAGCCCTCTCGACGGATCAGCCGCCGACGGGCGGGCCGACGATCAGCAGCAGCACGAAGACGACCACGACGGCCGCGAGCAGCAGCACCACCGCGAGCGCGAGGTGCCCGAGCACCCAGCGGAGGAGTCGGTCGAGCGGCCGACGGTCGCGCGGGTCGCCGGTCGCCTCGCGCCGCCAGTCGCCGTCGAGCCCGCCGCGGCGGTCGATCCCGCGCTCGACGGGCAGCGAGGCGAACGGCACGACGGCGCTCGCGAGGGCGAGCACGGTCACCCCCGGCGACCAGCGCTGGTTCACGGCGACGACGACACCCGCGACGAGGTAGGCGAGGAACACGAACCCGTGGATCGGCCCCGCGACGCTGACGGGCCAGTCGCCCACCTTCGCGACGTACTTCAGCAGCATCCCGCCGATCAGCAGGGCCCAGGTCACGACCTCGGCGACGGCGAACGAGCGGAAGAGGGCGCGGGGCGACATGGCGGCTCCTGGTGAGGGGGTCGGTGGGCCTCCATGGTCTCAGCACCGCCCTGGGCGCCGCCTCCCCCGGTGCAGCGCCTGCACCGCCGCCCGTCCCCGCGATCGCGAGAGGCCCGGGATCGACCTGAGGGCACCTCCGGACGTCGATCCGAGGCCTCTCGACCCGGCCCGAGGGGCGAAGGAGGCGCGGCGTACGGTGGACGGATCGACGACGACCACGAGGGGGACTCCATGAGCGACCGCGACGCCGAGCAGCACCGCCGGCAGGACCGACACGAGCGCCCCGGCGCGGCGCGCCCCGGCGCGACGCACCCTGCCGCCGACGGTCGGTCGCGAGGCAGGCTGCGCCTGCAGCGGCCGACCTTCCGCGGGTCGCCGGTCCTCTGGGGCGTGCTCGCGTTCCCGCTGTTCCTGCACCTGGTCACGGCCGCCGTCTCGCTCGGCCGCGGCGAGGCGCCCACGCCGTTCGGCATCGTGTTCCTGGTGCTGGTCGCGGTCGTGTTCGTCGTCTGCCTGATCGGCGTCGTGCAGACGCTCCGGCACCCGCGGCCCTCACGGCCGTCGTGGCTGGACGAGGGCGACCCGCGCGCCTGACCCGGCCCGCGCCTCCTTCGGGGCGACGTCGCCGGCGCGGGCACGAGTGGTCAGCTGCGGTCGTCGACGCCGCTCGGCAGGACCGGAACTGACCACTCGGTGCGCCGACCGGGCAGGCCGGGCAGGTCAGGCCGCGTCGCGGGCCGGCTCGGCGGGCTCGCGCAGCGCCGGGCAGTGCTCGGGGGTGGGGTGCCGCGCGATCTCGACCATGCGGTCGAGGGCGTCGCGAGCGGCAGAGAGGTCGGCCATCGCCGCGGTGATGCGCCGACGCTCCGCCTCGAGAACGGCGAAGACCTCGGGCGAGCTCGTGCCGGAGTCGACGCAGGGCAGCAGCTGGAGGATGGTGCGGCTCGGCAGCCCGGCGGTGAAGAACTGCTGGATCAGCTGCACCCGCTCGACCGCCGCCTCCGCGTAGCTGCGCTGGCCGCTGCTCGTGCGGTCGGACTCGAGCAGGCCCTGCTCTTCGTAGTACCGCAGCGCGCGCGTGCTGACGCCCGCTCGCTCTGCCACCTCGCCGATGCGCATCCGTGCCTCCGTGACCGCCGGGGAGACGTCTCGGCCTGATCCGCGTGCCGGACTTGCCCTTGACGTCAACGTGAAGTCCTAGCGTAGCCGACGCCGGGCCGGCGGAGACTGCCCGGCCGACCGTCCACGACCAGGAAGACACCACGCATGAACATCGACATCACCGGCCAGACCGTCCTCGTGACGGGGGCCAACCGCGGCATCGGCCGCCAGTTCGTCCTCGAGGCGCTCGAGCGCGGCGCCGCCAAGGTCTGGGCGACGGCTCGTCGACCCGAGACCCTCGACTTCACCGATCCCCGGATCGCGCCGCTGCAGCTCGACCTCACCGACCACGCCTCCGTGGTGGCCGCCGCGGCCGCCGCCCACGACGTCACCGTGCTCGTCGACAACGCCGGCATCGCGACCGGTGCGTCGCTGATCACCGGCGACCTCGTCGACGCCCGTCGCGAGATGGACACGCACTACTGGGGCACCCTCGACGTGATCCGCGAGTTCGCGCCCGTGCTCGCGGCCAACGGGGGCGGGGCGATCGTCAACGTCCTCTCCGCCCTCTCGTGGTTCGCCGCCCCCGGCAGCGGGGCCTACGCCGCCGCCAAGGCCGCCGAGTGGAACATGACGAACGCCGTCCGGCTCGAGCTGGCCGCCCAGGGGACGCTCGTCCAGGGCGTGATGCTCGGGGCCGCGGACACCGACATCACGGCGAACTACGACGGGCCCAAGATCGACCCGCGCGACGTGCCCCGGAGCTCGTTCGACGGCCTCGCCGCCGGTGCGATCGAGGTCGTCGTCGACGACTGGAGCGCGATGGTGAAGGCGTCGCTCGCCGGCGACCCGGCCGAGTTCTACACGAAGATGCGCGAGCTGCTCGGCTGAGCTGCCGCTGGTGAGGCCGAGTGGTCAGCACCTGTCCTCGATCGCTCGCGACAGGACCGGACCTGACCACTCGGCGCCGGGGCGGCGCTAGACGCCGCCGAAGCGCTCCGTGCGGACGCGGGTCGGGTCGTGGCCGGCGGCGACCAGCCAGCCGGCGACGGTCTCGACGAACGAGTTCGTGCCGCAGACGTAGACGAGCGGGTGCTCGGACGCCGGCAGCACGAGGTCGAGCAGCTCGTCACGGGTCAGCCTGCCGGAGGCGCGGGTCGCCCCCGCGGGAGCCTCCCGCGTGAAGACCCAGTCGACCTGCACCGCGCCGGCCGACTCCTCGGCGAGCGCCGTCAGCTCGGCCTCGAACCAGCGGTCGGCCGGCGTCCGGACGGAGCAGAGCAGCCGCATCGGCGGCGGCGCCCCGGCC
>NZ_CAUPYL010000205.1:0-4558 GCF_963515265.1 uncultured Frigoribacterium sp. | reverse complement strand
GCCCTCAGGCGCGCGACCACCGCCTCCTCGTCCGGGCCCCGCGCCCCGTGCCCCGCCGCCGTGTCGACCACGGGGCCAGCGTAGGGGCCGAGCGGGGCGGCGAGCCGGTCCCGACGCGCTGTCGGCGGCGACGCGTAGGCTCGGCTCGATCATGAAGCCGCTGACCGAGACCGACATCCGTGAGTCGTTCGTGAACGCCCTCCCCGGCGACCTCGACCGGCTCCCCATCCCCGGCCTGCACGAGATGTTGTGGGGCGAGCGCGAGTTCCTGGGCTGGCGCGACCCGCAGGCCCACCAGCGCGGCTACATCGTGCACTGGATGGACGACCGGCCGGTCGGTCTCGTCGTCCGGTCGTCGGGCTCGTCCCTTCGACCCGGCATCGCCGCCATGTGCTCGCTCTGCCACTCGCCTCAGCCCGCGACGCAGGTGCGTCTCTTCACCGCGCCCAAGGCCGGCGACGCCGGTGCCAACGGCGACACGATCGGCACGTACATCTGCGAGGACCTGGCGTGCTCTCTGCTCATCAGGGTCGCGCCACCGCACCTGAACCCGCCCGAGCAGATCGAGCGCCGCGCGTCGGGCCTCGCCGAGCGCGTGCAGGGCTTCACCGCGAACGTGATGAAGACCGCCTAGCCCCGAGCCCCTTCCGTCACCCCTCGCCGGGCATCCCGCCGGGCCGAACGAGAGCGAGTCGCACCATGTCCGTCGTCAAGATCAACGCCATCCACGTGCCCGAGGGCTCGGGCTCCGAGCTCGAGTCCCGTTTCGCCGCCCGCAAGCACTCGGTCGACGGCGCTCCCGGCTTCGAGGGCTTCCAGCTCCTCCGTCCCGTGTCCGGTGACACCCGGTACTTCGTCGTGACGACCTGGGCCGACGAGCAGTCGTTCCAGGACTGGCAGGCGAACGGGGCCGCTGCCGCGCACGCCGGTCCTCCCCCGAGCCAGGGCGCGCCGGCCGACCAGGGCGGCGAAGGCGCCGAGGCGCCCCGTCGACCGGTCGCCACCGGTGCCGACCTGCTCGAGTTCGAGGTCGTCGAGCTCTGAGCTGACCGCGGTCCCGCCAGGCGCCGGAGAGGTGTCGCTCGACGTCGAGGGACGTCCCCTCGGGTTCCCAGTGGTCTCCAGGGTCGGCGCGTAGCCTGCCGACCAGTCGCGACCCGCACCGAGCCGCCACGAGAGGCACAGGACACCATGGACAACGCAGCACGCACCCCGTCGGCACGATCGAGGTCCGCACGGTGGATCCCCGCCGTCGTCGTCCCGGCCGCGGTCGTGGCCGCCGGCATCGTCGTGCCGTCGATGGCCGCGAACGCCGAGGTCGTGCTGCCGGACAAGACTCCCCAGCAGGTGCTCGAGCTCGCCGCGTCGAGCTCCGGCGCCTCGTTCTCGGGCACGGTCGAGCAGACGAGCGACCTGGGCCTGCCCGACGTGTCGAGCTTCCAGGGCCAGGGCGGAGCCGGCGACGCGACGAGCGACGCCCTGGAGCTCCTGACCGGCAGCCACACCGCGAAGGTCTTCGTCGACGGCACGGACAAGCAGCGCGTGCAGGTCGTGGAGGACCTGGCCGAGGGCGACGTCGTCCGCGACGGCGACAGCGTCTGGACCTGGGACTCCGAGTCGAAGGAGGCGGCGCACCTGACGCTGCCCGACGCGAGCGGCACCGAGGTGCCCACCGCCCTGCCCGACGGCACCGCCGTGCCCCAGACCCCCGGCGAGCTCGCCTCGGCCCTGCTCTCGGCCGTCGAGCCCACCACGACCGTCACCGCGACCGACAACGTCGAGGTCGCCGGCCGCACCGCGTACCAGGTCGTCCTCACGCCCGACGACCCGACGACGCTCGTCGGCAGCGCGACGCTGACCGTCGACTCCGAGACGGGCGTGCCCCTCAAGGTCGTCGTCGCCGCGAAGGGCCAGGCCGACCCGGCCGTCTCGGTCGGCTTCACCTCCGTCGACTTCAGCGCCCCCTCCTCCGACGTCTTCGCCTTCACGCCGCCCGCGGGGGCCGACGTGACCGAGGTGCCTGCGCCCACGGGCGACGACGCTCGTGCGCACCACGCCGACGGTCAGGCACCGGAGAAGACGGTGCTCGGCTCCGGCTGGAGCACGATCGTCGGCCTCGCCCCCTCGGCGACCCGTGAGCCCGCGCCGACCGGCGACGCCGCCGATGACAGCTCGGCGCTGCTCGACCAGGTGCTCACCCCGGTCGACGGCGGCAAGGTGCTGCAGACCTCGCTCGTCTCGGTGTTCGTGGGCGACGACGGGCGCGTGTGGGCCGGCGCCGTCGACGCCGACGCCCTCGAGGCAGCCGTCGCCGCGCAGTGAGCGGCGGTCGACGTGGGCGGCAGGCACAGTGAGCGACGGGTGCCGTGAGCGACGCGGCTGAGGCCGGGCCGGACGTCGGCCTCGCGGTCCAGACCGTCGGCCTCGGCAAGACCTTCGGTCGCCAGCAGGCCGTCGCCGACCTCGACCTCGCGGTGCCGCGGGGCAGCGTCTACGGGTTCCTCGGCCCGAACGGCTCGGGGAAGACGACGACCATCCGGATGCTGCTCGGCCTCACGAGCTCGACCAGCGGCTCGATCCGGGTGCTGGGCGGCGCCATGCCCGATCGTGCCCGCGACGTGCTGCCCCGAGTCGGCGCGCTGGTCGAGGGGCCCGCGTTCTACCCGTTCCTCTCGGGCCGCGCGAACCTGATGCGCCTCGACTCCGGCGACCGCCGGGCTCCGGGCGGCACCCGCAAGGCCAGGGTCGCGGCCGCCCTGGACCGCGTCGGCCTCGGCCACGCCGCCGACAAGAAGGCGCACGCCTACTCCCTCGGCATGAAGCAGCGCCTCGGCATCGCGAACGCGCTCCTCATGCCGCGCGACCTGCTCGTGCTGGACGAGCCGAGCAACGGCCTCGACCCGCAGGGCACCAGGGAGGTGCGCGGCCTGATCCGATCGCTCGCCGACGACGGGACGACGGTCCTGGTGTCGAGCCACCTGCTGGCCGAGGTCGAGCAGATGTGCACGCACATCGGCGTCATGAGCGCGGGGCGGCTGCTCACGCAGGGCACCCTCGGCGACCTCCGTGCGCTCGGCACGCACCGCGTGCGCCTGGTCACGCCCGATCCCGACCTCGCCCGTGACGTGCTCAGCCGGCTGGGCCTCGCGCCCGACGACCCGGGCTCGGCCGGTCCTGCCCCGTCCGAGGGAGCGCACGTCGAGGCCGACCTGACGGTCGAGGGCCTGGCGCCCGAGGCGATCGTCGCGGCTCTCGTCGCCGCCGACGTGCGCGTGCGCGGCTTCGAGGTCTCGGGCGCGAGCCTCGAGGACCGCTTCGTCGACCTGACCGGGGAGGGCTTCGATGTCGCCGGCTGATCCGATCCCGTCCGACGGGGCCACCGCCTCCTCGGCCGCCGACGGGACCGCCGCCAGCTCGGCCGGCGTTCCCTCCTCTGACGCGCTCGCGACGGAGTTCCGTCGCGGCTCCGGGCTCGCGCTGCTCGGCAGCGAAGTCGTCGTCCTGTTCCGCCGCGTCCGCACGATCGCCCTGCTGGCGGCGCTCGCGCTGATCCCGATCCTGCTCGCCGTCGCGGTCCGCGTGACGACCGACGACGCCGGCTCGGGAGGGCGTGGTCCCGCGTTCCTCGGGGACATCACGCAGAACGGGCTCTTCGTCTCGCTCACCGCCCTCACGGTGGCCATCCCGCTGTTCCTCCCCCTCACGGTGGGCGTCGTCGCGGGCGACACGATCGCGGGCGAGGCGAGCCTCGGCACCCTCCGGTACCTGCTCGTGACCCCGGTGGGCCGGGTGCGCCTCCTGCTCGTGAAGTACGCGGGCGCCGCCCTGTTCTGCCTCGTCGGCACCCTCGTGGTGGTCGTCGTGGGAGCGATCGCGGGTGCGGCCCTGTTCCCCGTCGGTCCGGTCACCCTGCTGTCCGGCCAGACGATCGGACTCGGCGACTACGCGGGCCGCATGCTGCTGATGGCCCTCTACGTCACCGTCTCGCTGCTGGGGCTGAGCGCGATCGGCCTCTTCGCGTCGACGCTCACCAGCGTGCCGGTGGGCGCCATGGCGGCGACGATCGTCCTCTCGACCGTCGCGCAGATCGTCGACGCGCTGCCGCAGCTGGACTTCCTCGACCCGTGGCTGTTCACCCACTACTGGCTCGGCTTCGCCGATCTGTTGCGCGATCCGATCTCGTGGAGCAACTTCGCGGACAACGCGCTGCTGCAGGCGGGATACATCGCCGTCTTCGGCGCTCTGGCGCTCGGACGCTTCACGACGAAGGACGTCCTGAGCTGAGTCGGGCCCCGCACCCGGTCTACCGTGGATCGGTGACTTCCCGACGCCGCCTCCTCCCCGCAGCGGCCCTGGCCGTCGGCGCCCTGCTGACCGTCACGGCGTGCACGATGTCGGCCCCCGATCCCGAGACGGTCGAGCTCACGGTGGCCACGCCGGAGGCGGCGGTCACCGCCGCCGCGTCGGGCACCGCCGCCGAGAGGGCCGTCGAGACCAGCCGCGCGCTGTGGGGCAGCTCGCCGGTCGTGGTGCTCGCCGGGGCCGACGACCCGGACGC
>NZ_CAUPYL010000204.1:0-4583 GCF_963515265.1 uncultured Frigoribacterium sp. | reverse complement strand
GTCCCCTGCCTCCACGACCACGTCGACCTCGTTCGTGCCGGCCGCCCCGCCCGGGGACCCGGCCGAGCTCGACGACCCGCTGGCGAGTGCGCACCGCGACGCGGCCGACCCGCTCGCGCACCACACGGCCCTCTTCCTGCCCGCGGGCGACGTGGTCTCGTACCTCGACGGCAACTCCCTCGGCCGGCCGATGGCGGCGACGCCGGCCCGTCTCGACGCGTTCGTGCGCGGCGACTGGGGCACGCGCCTGATCCGCTCGTGGGACGAGCGCTGGATGCAGCTCCCCACCGAGCTCGGCGACCGGATCGGCGCCGCCGCCCTCGGAGCGGCCCCGGGGCAGACGGTCGTGGCCGACTCGACGACGGTGCTGCTCTACAAGGCGATCCGCGCCTCCCTGGCGGCCCGCCCCGACCGGCACGAGATCGTCATCGACGACGACCAGTTCCCGACCGACCGCTTCGTCGTCGAGGGCATCGCCCGCGAGCGCGGCGCGACCGTGCGCTGGCTCTCGGTCGACGAGACCCGGGGGGTGACGCCCGAGCAGGTCCGCGAGGCGGTCGGGCCCGACACGGCGGTGGTGCTCGTCAACCACGTGTCGTACCGGTCGGGGTTCCTCGCCGACCTGCCGGCGATCACCGGGATCGTGCACGAGGCCGGGGCGTTGCTCGTCGCGGACCTCTGCCACTCCGTGGGCGTCGTGCCGACCGAGCTCGACGCGTGGGGAGTCGACGTCGCCGTCGGCTGCACGTACAAGTACCTGAACGGCGGGCCGGGCGCGCCGGCGTTCCTCTACGCCCGCGCCGACCTGCTGCCCGAGCTCGAGCAGCCCGTGCAGGGCTGGATGGGCGCCGCCGACGTGTTCGCCATGGCCGAGGGCTACGTGCCCGACGCGGGCATCCGCAAGTTCATCAGCGGCACCCCGCCCGTCGTCGGCATGCTCGCCATGCAGGACATGCTCGACGCGATCGAGGAGGCGGGCCTCCCCGCGATCCGCGAGAAGTCGCTCGCGCTCACCGACTACGCGTTCGACCTCGTCGACGCCTGGCTCGCGCCGCTCGGCGTCACGACGGCGACGCCGCGCGAGCACGAGCGCCGGGGCAGCCACGTGACGGTGCGGCACCCGCGGTTCCGCGAGGTCGTCGCGACGCTCTGGCAGGAGGGGGTGGTGCCGGACTTCCGCGGCCCTGACGCCCTGCGCATCGGCCTCTCGCCGCTCAGCACCACCTTCGACGAGGTGCGCGTCGGGGTGGCCGCGATCCGCGAGGCGCTGCAGCAGGGCTGACCCGCGCCTCCCGCGCTCGCTGACCCGAGGGGAGGGCTAGGGCGAGGCGCATCGCAAAGCGAGGCAGATCTGCGCTGTTCGGCCTCGGCGATGCCGCAGTTGCGCCGCCCTGTCGCGGATCACTCTCAAATTTGAGAATCGGAGGCTCTGGGCGCGGCAGCAGCGGGGGCTGGCCCGGCGCTCTCGCGCACCACTAGTCGCGTCGGCACGATGCGGTCGCCCGATGCCGGCTTCCCCTCGAGCAGCTCGAGGAGGACGCGCATCGAGCGGGCGCCGATCTCGCCGAAGTCCTGGTGCACGGTCGTCAGCGGCGGCCAGAACGAGCCCGACTCGTCCGTGTCGTCGAAGCCGACCACGCTGATCTCGCCCGGGATCGACCGTCCGCGCTCGTGCAGGGCGTGCATGACGCCGAGGGCCATCTGGTCGTTCGCGGCGACGACCGCCGTCACGTCGTCGCGGCTCGCGATGGCGTGGCCCAGGCGGTGGCCGGAGGCGGTCGTCCAGTCCCCCTTGAGCGGCGCCTCCGGCTCGAGGCCCGCGTCGCGCATCGTCGCGTGCCACGACGCGGAGCGCCGGGTGGCCGAGTACGACGTGTCGGGGCCGGCGACGTGGACGATGCGCGTGTGCCCGAGGTCGATCAGGTGCTGGGTCGCGAGGCGGGTGCCCTGCTCCTGGTCGGTGTCGACCACGACGAAGGGGTCGCCGGCGTCCGAGTCGATGATGACGACGGGCAGCCCGCTCGGGATGATCACGTCGGCCCGGTCGAGCATGTGCGCCTCGATGATGATGACGACTCCGTCGACCGCCTCCTCCTGCAGGCGGCTGAAGGCGCCGGCCACCTCGCCCTCGGTGGGCTGGGCGACGGGCATCAGCGTGATCGTGTACCCGGCGCCGGAGGCGGCGGTCACGATCGCGTCGAGGGTGCGCATGTTCCCGAGGGTGGACAGCGTGAACATGATCACGCCGACGCTGCGGAAACGACCCGTCTTCAGCGCCCTGGCCGCGCTGTTCGGCCGGTAGTCGAGCGCTGCCATCGCGTCGAGCACCTTCTGGCGGGTGCCGTCCTCGACGTTCTGCGCGCCGTTCGAGACGCGCGAGACGGTCTGCGACGAGACGCCGGCGCGCGCGGCGACGTCGGCCATCGACACCGTGCGGGTGCGCGGGGCGCGTCGAGATGCCGACTTGATTTCGGACGGCGGAGGTGTCATGGTTGCGAGCATCCCAGATGTTTACGTAAACACACACCCTCCCGGGCAGCGTGTTCACGGCTCCTCACCCCGATGAAGTGGATGGACATGACGACGTTGTCGACACCCGCGACCCGCTCGGAGGCGACCTCGCCGGCGCCCCGCAGCAGCTCGCAGATCCGTCGCGACAAGCGACGCTGGACCGGCTGGGGCTTCGTGCTCCCGTTCCTCGTCGTCTTCGCACTCGTGCTCGTGGCCCCCGTGGTCTACGCGATCTACCTGAGCCTGTTCCAGGAGCAGATGATCGGCGGCAACTCGTTCGTCGGCGCCGACAACTACGTCCGCGCGCTCACCGACCCGAACTTCTGGGACGCGCTCGGCCGCGTCGCGCTGTTCCTCGTGGTGCAGGTGCCGATCATGCTGATCGTCGCCCTGGCCGCCGCCCTCGCCCTCGACTCGGCCCGACTGCACTTCACGGCGTTCTTCCGCATCTCGATCTTCCTGCCCTACGCCGTGCCCGCGGTCGTCGCCGCCCTGATGTGGGGCTTCATCTACGGCAACCGCTTCGGCCTCGTCGGCAACCTCGAGGACGCCACGGGCTGGGACCTCCCCGACCTGCTCTCCCAGAGCTGGGTGCTCGCGTCGATCGGCAACATCGTCACGTGGGAGTTCGTCGGCTACAACATGCTGCTGTTCTACGCCGCCTTGCGCGTCATCTCGCCCGACCTCTACGAGGCCGCCGAGCTCGACGGCGCCGGCCCGTTCCGCATCGTCCGCAACATCAAGCTGCCCGCCATCCGCGGCGCGATCGTCATCGGCATCATCTTCTCGATCATCGGCAGCTTCCAGCTCTTCAACGAGCCCAACATCCTGCAGACGCTGGCGCCCAACGCGATCAGCACCTTCTTCACCCCGAACATGTACGCCTACAACCTGTCGTTCGCGGGCCAGCAGTTCAACTACTCCGCCGCCATCGCGATCATCATGGGCGTCCTGACGATGGTCGTCGCCTACGTGGTCCAGCTCGTCGGCACCCGGAAGGACAACTGATGTCGACCCTCACCGGATCCCCCGTCGCCGCGCCCGACGCGGGCACCCCCACCGTCACCCCGAACCGTGTCGCGACCGCCCGCAAGCGCCGCGCCGGCGCCCCCCGCGACAAGCGCAGCGTGCTGCTCACCGTCGTGATGGCCCTGCTGCTCGTCTACTCGGTGCTGCCGCTCTTCTGGCTGCTCGTCAACTCGACCAAGACGCAGGAGGCGCTGTTCAGCTCGTTCGGCCTCTGGTTCAGCGGTGACTTCGCGCTGGTCGACAACATCGAGGGCGTCTTCACCTACGGCGACGGCGAGTTCGTCCGCTGGCTCGGCAACACCCTGCTCTACGTGGTGGTGGGCGCAGGAGGCGCGACCCTGCTGGCCACGCTGGCCGGCTACGGCCTGGCCAAGTTCGACTTCCCGGGCAAGAAGGCGGTCTTCGCGGTCGTGCTGGGCGCGGTCGCCATCCCGGGCACCGCCCTCGCGGTCCCGACGTTCCTGATGTTCAGCCAGATGGGCCTGACCAACACCCCGTGGGCGATCATCCTGCCCTCGCTGATCAGCCCCTTCGGCCTCTACCTGATCTGGACCTACGCCGTCGACTCCGTGCCGACCGAGATCCTCGAGGCCGCGCGCATGGACGGCTCGAGCGAAGTCCGCACGTTCTTCACCATCAGCCTCCGCCTCCTCAGCCCCGGCCTCATCACCGTGCTGCTCTTCTCGATCGTCGCGACCTGGAACAACTACTTCCTGCCGCTGATCATGCTGAGCGACTCGCGCTGGTACCCCCTGACGGTCGGCCTGAACCAGTGGAACGCGCAGTCGACGACCGTCGGCGGCGACCCGATCTACAACCTCGTCATCACGGGATCGTTCCTCGCGATCATCCCGATCGTCGTGGCGTTCCTCTTCCTCCAGCGCTACTGGCAGTCCGGCCTCTCGGCCGGCGGCGTCAAGGCCTGACGCGGGTCGGCACAGCCGACCCGCCCCGCCACGGCCCCGCCCCCCCCACCGCCCCGCCCGTGACAGAGGCACTCCCCCGTCCCCCCGGCACGTGGGGGGTCTATGGCCCACCCCGGG
>NZ_CAUPYL010000203.1:0-4604 GCF_963515265.1 uncultured Frigoribacterium sp. | reverse complement strand
ACGTCGGCCGAGGAGGCGGCGGTCGCGTGCAGCACCAGCGCCGCGTCGTCCGCGGCGGCGGCCACCGCGTCGAGCACGTCGGCCGTCGAGAGGAGGCCGTGCCCGTCGAGGACGTCCACCACCACCACGACGTGCGCCCCGGGCGCGACGCGGGCCGCACCGGCGACGCCCTGGTCGAGGCGGACCTGGTACTTGGACTGGTGCGGCTCCCTGTGCTGGGGCTGCTGCTGCGGGGCCTGCGGCTGGGATGCCGTCTGCTGGGGGGCTGTGCGGGGTGCGGTCACGTCCTCAGGGTAGGTCGGGGCGCCTCCTCGGGTCGGTGCGTTGCCCCGCGTTACGACGAGCGCGGGCTGCACGATGCAGGACGTCGCGACCCGCGCCGCCTGCACCGAGCACGGTTCAGGACCGCGAGTCCCCCCGCCGCACGGCTCAGGACAGATCTTCCTGAATGAGGAGGGCCACAGGACGCCGCGCCCGCCGCCCAGCCCACGGGAGCAGACTCGTCCGCATGCACGTGCAGCTCAAGATCCGACTCGCCTGTCCCGTCGACGCCGCGGCCGACGCCCTGCGCGACCCGGCCGTCATGGTCGCCGTGACGAAGCCGCTGGTGCGGTACCGCTCGCTCGCGCCCGACGGCTTCCCTAGCCGCTGGACCGAGGAGGCGCACCCCGTGACCGCCCACATCCTCGGCCTGCTGCCCCTCGGCGACACGCACGTCGACCTCGACTGGCACGACCGTGACGGCGCCTGGATCCAGCGTGACACCGGGAGGGGCACCGCCGGCCAGTTCTCGCGGATGCGCATCGACCACCGCATGGCGGTGTCGCCCCTGGGCCCCGACGAGACCCTGCTGCGCGACCGCCTGGTGTTCCACGCCGGGCCGGTCGGCATCGCCCTGTGGCCCGGGCTCTGGCTCGTCTGGCAGTGGCGGGCGCTCCGGATGCGCGCCCTCGCGCCGGGCTGGCGTGCACCCGAGACGCACCCGCGCCACGCGGGCTGAGCGCGAGCACGCGCCGGTCGAGACCGGCGCACGCGGCCACGTCCCGACCGGGGCGAGCGCGACCTAGCCCTTCGGCTCCTGGTCGACCTCGACGGCGACCGAGTAGTCGTCGCCTCCGTCGGTGCTGATCGTCGAGACCGAGTCGTAGACCGTCTCGTCTCCGATCGCGCCGACGTCGCAGTGCACCTCGTCGCCGTCGACGAGGTCGATCGCGTCGTCGCCGCAGTCGACGTCGGGTCGCTGGCCGACGGTCTGCTCGAGCGCGTCCGCGACCGTGGTCGCGAACTTGTCGGCGGAGACCGTCCGGTTCACCTGTGCGGAGCACCCCGCGAGCCCGAGCCCCAGCACCGCGGTCGTGACGAGCACGGTCGTGGCCGTGCGGATCCTGTTCTGCATGTTCTTCCCCCTGACGGGACGACCGTCGCCCCCGGGCCGATCCTGGCAGACCGCGCCGTCGCACGACCGGCTGCCCGGAGAGCGGCCCGGTCGTCGCCCGACCGGCCGCCGCGAGACGAGGAGGCGCCTTCCCGGTCCCCGAGGAGGCGTCCCGACTACCGTCGCCCGCGTGACCGACCCGACCCCCACCTCCTCGTCCCCCACCGCCGCAGGCGACGCCGCCGCGGCCGCGCCCCTCGTGCCCGACACCGACTCGGGCCTCGCGCTGGCGGCGTGGCGCCGGACGATCCACGGGCTGTACCGGCAGGTGCGCGAGGCGACCGACCTCGAGGCGGCGCACGACCTGTGGCGACGCACCCGCGACGAGCTCTTCACGACGAACCCGGTCACCCCGCTGCTCCCCGAGGACAGGCCGCACTTCACCGGCCTGCCGACGAAGCCGTACGACGCCGCGTGGCGCTTCGAGGTGCCGATCCTGCCCGCGGAGCCGCAGCGCATGGTCGTCGAGACGGGCACCGACGGCGACGTGCCCTTCGACCGGGTCGGGCGGGTCGAGGTGCCGGGCGTCGGCTCGCTCGACGTGTGGCGGCTGCGCTCGTACGGGGGCGGCCTGTTCGTCCCGGTCGGGGACGCGCTCGCCGGCAAGCCGGGCGGCACCTACGGAGGCGGCCGGTACCTGATCGACTCCGTCAAGGGCGCCGATCTCGGGCCCGGGTCCGAGCCCGGGACGATCGTGCTCGACTTCAACTTCGCCTACAACCCGAGCTGCGCCTACGACCCCGCGTGGGCCTGCCCGCTCGCGCAGCCCGGCAACCGCGTGGCCGTCGAGATCCCGGTCGGCGAGCGGTACTCGGGGGCACACTGAGCCCCGGCCCGGACCGTGCAGCGGGGGCAGGACGACCTGTCCGCTAGCGTGGCCGCATGACCGTGCCGACGCCGCCCGACGGCTCTTCATCCGCGACAGCTGCCCCCTCCTCGCCCGAGGTCGTGACGGAGGCGCTGCTCGCACTCGGCCGCGACCCCGCGAACCCGTTCACGGTCGCCGTCGAGGACGGCAGGATCGTCGCCACCTGGGTGTACCAGGACGCCCGGGGCATGCTCGGCAGCAGCCGCTCCGGCTACCGGCTGCGCATCACGCTGCTGCCCGAGACCCACGAGTACAAGCGGTCGGAGATCAACACCGAGCGCAGCGTCGGGACTGCGTCCGGCTCGTACACGTTCAACTCGGCGAAGGTCGTCGGTCCCGTCAAGCGGACCCTCGCCGCACACGGCTGGCACCGTCGGAGGACGGCCCTCGGCAAGGCGATCCGCGGCCTCTTCTCCTAGGTCGACCCGCCTGCCCGGCGTGCGCGCCCTGCGGGCCCGGCCCGCACCTCCTCGCGTTCTGCGACGAGTGCCGCTAAGCTGATGTCACTTGCGAGCCGGCCCGACCGGCTCCCTGCGTCGTAGCACGCCCCTCCTCGCCTCTCGCCCTGGCACACACCCAGGCACCCAGCAGGCGCGCGAAGCTCACTCTGCGGCGAAACGATCGTGCACACCTGCACCGTCGCCACACCTCGAGCCCGGCTACGACAGCCGCTCACCGGCTCTGCACCGCCGTTCCCGGCAACGCCCACGACCACTGCGTCAGGGCGACCGAGACGCGTGGCCCGCAGCCTCGGCCCGGCTCGACACCTGCCCCTGAAAGGCACGCATGTCACTCACCACCGACTCCCCCGTCGTCCCGGTCGCCGACGCGACCGACGCCCCCGCCGTCTCGTTCGCCTCCCTCGGGGTCCCCGCCCCGATCGTCTCCGCCCTCGCGAAGGACGGCAAGGAGAACGCGTTCCCGATCCAGGTCGACACGCTCCCCGACACCCTCGGCGGACGCGACGTCCTCGGCCGCGGCAAGACCGGCTCGGGCAAGACCCTCGCCTTCTCGATCCCGATGGCCGCGCGCCTCGGCGGCAAGCTCGCCGGCGGCAAGCGCCGCCCGGGCCGCCCGCTCGGCCTCGTGCTCGCCCCGACGCGCGAGCTCGCCACGCAGATCGACGCCGTCCTCGCGCCGATGGCGGCCGCGTACGGCATGAACACCACCACGATCTTCGGCGGCGTCTCGCAGAACCGCCAGGTCCAGGCCCTCAAGTCGGGCGTCGACATCGTCATCGCGTGCCCCGGCCGCCTCGAGGACCTCATGAAGCAGGGCTTCATCAAGCTCGACGCCGTCGAGATCACCGTGCTCGACGAGGCCGACCACATGGCCGACCTGGGTTTCCTGCCCGGCGTCACCCGCATCATGAAGGCCACCCCGAACGACGGCCAGCGCCTGCTCTTCAGCGCGACCCTCGACAACGGCGTGGACAAGCTGGTCAAGCAGTTCCTCCACAACGAGGTGCTGCACTCGGTCGACGAGGCGAACTCGCCCGTCGCCGCGATGACCCACCACGTCTTCGAGACGCCCGACCTCGACAGCAAGAACGCCCTCGTGCAGAAGCTCGCCTCGGGCAAGGGGCGCCGCATCCTCTTCATGCGGACCAAGCACCACGCCAAGAAGCTCGCCAAGAAGCTGACCGAGGCCGGCATCCCCTCGGTCGACCTGCACGGCAACCTGTCGCAGCCGCAGCGCGACCGCAACCTCGCCGCGTTCCAGGACGGCTCGGCCCGCGTGCTCGTCGCCACCGACGTCGCCGCCCGCGGCGTGCACGTCGACGACATCGAGCTCGTGATCCACGTCGACCCGCCCACCGAGCACAAGGCGTACCTGCACCGCTCGGGCCGCACCGCCCGCGCCGGAGCCGAGGGCGACGTCGTCACCCTCGTCATCCCCAGCCAGAAGCGCGACGTCGCCCAGCTGATGAAGAAGGCCGACATCAAGCCGACCACCACGGCCGTCACGACCTCCTCCCCCGAGGTCGCGGCGCTCGTCGGCGAGGTCGCCGCGTACGTGAAGCCCCTGCCGAAGTCGGCCGTCCAGCAGCAGCAGGGCGGCGGCAACGGAGGAGGCGGCGGCGGTCGCTCGCAGGGCGCCAACGCCCAGCGCAAGCGCGCCGCCCGCCAGGACAGCACCGGCGCCCCGATCGCCCGTGCCGACCGCTCGGGTCGTCCCGCTGCGGGCGGCGGCCGTGCAGGAGGCGCGGGTCGCGACGGCGGACCCGCCCGCTCGGGCGGTCGTGACGGAGCACCCCGTGGCGGACGCGACGGCGGCGGTCGCTCGCGCGACGCTGCTCCC
>NZ_CAUPYL010000202.1:0-4609 GCF_963515265.1 uncultured Frigoribacterium sp. | reverse complement strand
CCTCAGACGTCGTCGGGCCGCCGTGGCCGCCGTCGTGGTGCTCGTGCTCGCCGTGGGCACGTACCTGCCCCTCACGTTGCTCGGCCCGCTGGCGCCTGCCGCGGCCGCCGCGTCGACCTGGGAGGCGCCCGCCCAGCCGGGCGCGCAGCTCGCGTTCCCGGCGTACGGGGCCACGGCCGTCGAGGCCCTCGGCTTCGATGAGAGCCTGACGACGAGCGGCGACGCGCAGCCTCGGCCGATCGCGAGCATCAGCAAGGTGGTGACCGCCCTCGTCGTCCTCGACGCGAAGCCCCTGGACGGGGGCGACGGGCCGTCGATCACCCTCTCGGCCGCCGACGCGGCCCTCTACGACACGTACCGCGCCGTCGACGGGAAGGTCGTGCCGATGACGGCGGGCTCCGTCCTCACCGAACGGCAGCTGCTCGAGGTGACCCTGATCGAGTCGGCGAACAACTACGCGACCACGCTGGCCCGGTGGGCCTTCGGGTCGGACGCCGCCTTCGTGTCCGCGGCGGCCGCCTGGCTCGCCGAGAACGACCTCGCCGCGACCACCATCGTCGAGCCGACCGGGCTGTCGCCGCAGAACACGAGCACGGCGACCGACCTCGTCGCCCTCGGCGCGCTCGCCCTCGCCGACCCCGACGTCGCGGCCGTCGTCGGCACCGACGAGACGACGATCCCCGGCGTGGGGGTCATCGACAACTCGAACGAGCTGCTCGGCCTCGACGGCGTCAAGGGGATCAAGACCGGCACGCTCGACGAGGCCGGCGCCTGCCTGCTCTTCGCGGCCGACTTCACGGTGGCCGACCGGACCGTGACGGTCGTCGGCGTCGTCCTGGGCGGCGTCGACCACGACGCGCTCGACGCCGACGTGCAGCGCCTGCTGCAGAGCGTCGCGGGCAAGTTCCAGACCATCACGCTGACGAGCCGGGACGACGTCTGGGCCCGCTACGACCTGCCGTGGGGCGCGTCGGCCCAGGCGGTGGCGGCCGAGGACGCCGACCTGCTCGTCTGGGGCGACAAGACGGTCACCTCCGCCCTGCAGACCGACGAGGTCGGACCGGACGACGCCGGCGACGAGGTGGGCACCGTCCGCTTCGACGTCGGCGGCGAGGAGGTCGACGTGCCGCTGGTGCTCGACGCGACGATCCCGGAGCCCGGTGCGTGGTGGCGGCTGACGCACCCGCAGGACGTCCTCGGCGGACGCGGCTGACGCCTCCTCGGCGGGGCCACGCGCCCCGCCGCGGCCGCGCCCGCCGCTACGACGGCGGCTGCTCGTCGCGGTAGATGACCGTCACCGCGTCCGGTCGCTTCGCCTGGCGCCCGTCGCCGGACGACTGGTGCCGGAGGCGGCGGACGACCCAGGGCACCAGGTACTCGCGCGCCCAGCCCATGTCCTCCGAGCGCGCCTGGCGCCACGGACGACGCTCGAGGGGCTCGGGCCGCCAGGGCTCGAGGTCGTTCTCGACGGCGAGGGCGCCGAGCACGGCCCGGGCGATCGTGTGGTGGCCGAGCGGGCTGAAGTGCAGCCGGTCGGGGGCCCACATGCGGGAGTCGGACAGCTGGCGGAGGGCCCACATGTCGGCGACCACGGCGTCGTGCTTGAGCGCGATCGCGTGGACGTGCTCGTTGTAGATGGCGACCTTGCCGCGGAGGCGCCCGAGCACCGGGGTCAGCCCGATGTCCGGGCCCGTGAAGACGACCACCGTCGCGCCCTGGGAGCCCAGCTTCTCGACCAGGGCGTCGAAGCCGGCGGCGACCTGGTCGGGGTCGGTCCCGGGGCGGATGATGTCGTTTCCGCCGGCCGAGACGGAGATCAGGTCGGGCCGGAGCGACAGGGCGGCGTCGGCCTGCTCGTCGGCGATCTGCGCCAGCAGGCGCCCCCTGACGGCGAGGTTGGCGTAGGCGAAGTCGTCCGCCGACGAGCCCAGGACCTCGGCGACGCGGTCGGCCCAGCCGCGGTGACCGCCGGGGGCACGCTCCTCCGGGTCGCCGATCCCCTCCGTGAACGAGTCGCCGATCGCGACGTACCGGGACCAGGGGTGCAGCTGAGTCATGGCCTCCACGTTACCGCCGGGTGCCGACGTGGCTACCCTCGGTGCATGACCGACGGCGCCCGACCTGCCACCGCCTCCTCGTGGTCGCCCTCGGCGCTGCTTCCGGACGACCTGCTCGCTCGGTTCCGCGAGCGTGCCGCCGGTCACGACCGGGACGGCTCGTTCCCGCACGACGACCTCGCCGAGCTGCGCGAGCGGGGCTACCTGACCGTCTTCGTGCCCGAGGGCGAAGGAGGCGCGGGCCTGGGACTCGAGCAGGTCGCGGCCCTGCAGTCCCGCCTCGCGGCCGCCGCTCCCGCCACCGCCCTCGCGGTCGGGATGCACCTCGTCTGGACCGGCTGCGCCGCCGTGCTGCGCGCCCGGGGCGACCGTTCGCTCGACCTCGTGCTCGCGGACGCCGCCGCCGGGGAGGTGTTCGCCTTCGGGGTGAGCGAGCCGGGCAACGACCTCGTCCTCTTCGACTCGGTCACCCGCGCCGAGCCCACGGGGGACGGCGGCTGGCGCTTCACCGGCACGAAGACGGCGACCTCGCTCTCGCCGGTCTGGACCCGGCTGGGCGTCTTCGGCCGTGACGACACGAACCCCGCGGCGCCGGTGCTCGTGCACGGCTTCGTGCACCGCGACCAGCCGGGCTGGACCTCGCTCGGCGACTGGGACACGATCGGCATGCGGGCGACCGAGAGCCACAGCACCCGGCTCGACGGCGTCGAGGTGCCGGCCTCGCGCATCGTCCGGCAGCTGCCGGTCGGATCGAGCGCCGACCCGCTCGTGTTCGGCGTCTTCGCGGTCTTCGAGACGCTCGTCGCCGCCGCCTACCGCGGGATCGCCCGGCGAGCGGTCGAGCTCGCCGTCGAGTCCGCGTCCGGACGGACCTCGCGCCGGACGGGCGAGTCGCTCGCCCTCGAACCGATCGTCCGCTGGCGGGTCGCCGACGCCCGCCTGGTGCTCGACGGCCTCGAGCCGCAGGTCGACTCGCTGGCCCGTGACGTCGACCGGCTCGTCGACCACGGCGCCGACTGGTCGCCGCTCCTCGTCGGCCTCAAGACCCGTGTGACGGAGGCGGCGCGGGCCGTCGTCGACCAGGCCGTCGCGGTCGCCGGAGGCGGGTCGTACCGGGCGTCGTCGGAGCTCGGGCGGCTGCAGCGCGACGTGCTCGCCGGGCGGTTCCACCCGTCGAGCACCGACTCGGCGCACGCGACGATCGCGGCGCGCCTGCTCGGGCCGGTGGAGCAGTAGCCGCGGCGAGGGCGCCCGCGGCCCGTGCCGGACGGCGATGTCGGCGGTCCGTGTGAGGATCACCGGGTGAGCAAACAGGACGGCAGCGGGCGACTCGTCACCGCGGACCCCACCGACGACGTGTCGGCGCCCATCCTGCACGTCGACATGGACGCGTTCTTCGCCTCGGTCGAGCTGCTCGACCGCCCCGACCTCGTCGGCAAGCCGGTCGTCATCGGCCACCGGTCCGACCGCTCGGTCGTCACGGCCGCGACGTACGAGGCACGCAAGTTCGGCGTCAACTCCGCGATGCCGATGGCGATCGCGCTCCGGCGGTGCCCGCAGGCGATCGTGCTCGAGCCGCACGGCGAGAAGTACCGGCACTGGTCGTCGGTCGTGATGTCGATGTTCGACGACGTGACGCCGCTCGTCGAGCGCCTCGGCATCGACGAGGCGTTCCTCGACGTGTCCGGGGCGATCCGGCTCATGGGCCCGCCGTGGCGGATCGCGACCGAGCTGCGGCGCCGCGTGCACGCCGAGACGGGGCTGCGCTGCAGCATCGGGGCCGCGTCCACGAAGTTCGTCGCGAAGCTGGCCTCCAGCGTCTCCAAGCCCGACGGCCTCCTCGTCGTCCCGCACGACCGCACGATCGAGTTCCTCCACCCGCGGCCGATCAGCGCCCTCTGGGGCGTGGGCGGCAAGACGGAGGAGGTCCTCACGAACCTCGGGCTGCGCACGGTCGGCGACGTCGCCACGGCCTCGCTCGACACCCTCGTCCGCGCGGTCGGCCCGGCCGCGGGCGCGAAGCTGCACGACCTCGCCTGGGCACGCGACCCACGCCGGGTGCACACCGAGACGGTCGAGAAGAGCGTCGGCCACGAGATGACCTTCTCGACCGACGTCGTCGACCCCGACGTCATCCGGCGCGAGCTGCTGCGGCTCAGCGACAAGGTCGGAGCACGCCTCCGCGCGGCTGGTCTCAGCGGCCGCACCGTGGTGCTCAAGCTGCGCACGACCGACTTCGTCACGATCACGCGGTCGCGCACCCTCGCAGAGCCGACCGACCTCGGACGCCGCATCTACGACGAGGTGCGCTCGGTCTACGAGGCGACGGGCAAGCAGCACGAGCGCATCCGGCTCGTCGGCGTGCGCGTCGAGCAGCTGGGCACGGGCGACGACGGCGGGCTCTCGCTCGGCCTGTGGGACGACGACGCCGAGTGGCGCGGAGCCGAGTCGACGGTGGACGCCCTGCGGGCGCGTTTCGGGGCGGCCGCGCCGACGCCGGCGTCGCTGCTGCGCCTGGCGGACCATCCCAGGATCGCGGCGGTCAAGGACGC
>NZ_CAUPYL010000201.1:0-4648 GCF_963515265.1 uncultured Frigoribacterium sp. | reverse complement strand
TCGTAGCACCTGCCCCGCTCGACCCCGAGGCCCCGCACCGACACGGTGCGGGGCCTCCGTCGTCGCCCGCCGCGCTCGTCGGCCAGACCGACCGCGCCCGACGGCGCACCCCAGGAGGATCAGCCCTCGACGGGTCGCCAGCCGGTCGCGGCGTCGACGATGCGCGCCAGCTGCTCGGGGTCCGTGCTGTTCTCGCCCAGCCGGTTGGGCTTGCCCGTCCCGTGGTAGTCGCTCGACCCGGTCATGATGAGGTCGTGGCGGGTCGCGAGCTCGCGCAGGCGCTCGGCGCCCGCCTCCGTGTTCTCGCGGTGCCGCACCTCCACCCCGAGCAGGCCCGCCTCGACGAGCTGCTCGAACGAGCGCGCCGAGATGTTCGTGTCACGCCCGCGCGTCGCCGGGTGGGCGATCACGGGGACGCCGCCTGCTGCACGGATGAGCCGGATCGCGTCGATCGGGCTGGGCGCCTCGTGCGGCTCGTAGTAGCCGGAGCGCCAGTGCAGGATGCCGGCGAAGGCCGCACTGCGGTCGGGCGCGAGGCCCGCGGCGACGAGAGCGTCCGCGATGTGGGGCCGCCCCAGGGTCGCGCCCGGCGTCGACTGGGCCAGGACGTCGGCCCAGCTCACGTCGTAGTCCGCCGCGATCCTCTCGACGATGCGCTCGGCCCGGTGCAGCCGGCTGTCGCGCAGGCGTGCGGTCTCGGCGACGAGGTCGGCGTCCTCGGGGTCGAACAGGTAGGCGAGCATGTGCACGCTGTTCATGCCGAGCCTCGTGCTCATCTCCATGCCCGGGACGAGCGTCAGGCCGGTGCCCGCGACGGCCCGGGTGGCCTCGGACCAGCCGGCCGTCGAGTCGTGGTCCGTGAGGGCCACGACGGCGAGGTCCGCGGAGACGGCCGCGGCCACGAGCTCGGCGGGGGTCTCCGTGCCGTCCGAGACGCTGCTGTGGGTGTGCAGGTCGATCGGGCGGTGTGACATCCCCTCATCGTAGGCCGACCCTGCTCCGGCCCGCCCGAGCGTCCTCCCGGCACAGGACGGGCGGTCGCCTATGCTCGGTCCCGCCATGATCCGTCGTCTCGTCGCCTTCGTCATCGTCCTCGCGGTCGCCGCTGCCCTGTTCGTCCTGCTCTGGCCGCAGCAGCTCGACCTCCAGAGGACGTGGCCGGTCGCCCAGCTGGTCTCGTTCCGCGGTGCGGCAGCGGCCGTCGCCGGTGCGCTGGCCGTGGTCCTGTTCGTCGTCGGGATCGCGGCTCGTCCGCTCCGGTCGATCGCCGCCTCCCTCGGGGTGCTGCTGCTCGTCTTCGGGGCCGTGTCGATCGGCGTGGCCGCCGCCAGGGGCCTCGGCCGTGACGACTTCGTCGAGGCGCTGCCGACCGACCTGACGGTCGTGGTCTGGAACACCGAGGGAGGCGCGCCCGGCGCCGAGGCGATCGCCGCGCTGGCCGTCGAGGAGGGCGCGGAGATCGTGAGCCTTCCCGAGACGAGCGCCGAGACCGCGACCGCGGTGGCCGACGCCATGGCCGTGGCCGGGTTGCCGATGACCGTCAAGACCGTCGAGTACCCCGCCCAGGGCGGCTCGGCGCCGACCTCGTTGCTCATCGCGGCGGCCCTCGGCGAGTACGCGGTCGCCCTGGCCGAGGACGGCACCGCCGTCGAGACGACGCCGCTCATGCCCTCGGTGGTCGCCACCCCGGTCTCGGGCGTCGGGCCGGTGATCGTCGCGGCCCACCCGGTCGCGCCCACGACCGCGCAGATGGACCCGTGGGAGGCGGGCCTCCAGTACCTCGCGGACGCCTGCGCAGACGGGAACGTCATCATGGCGGGCGACTTCAACGCCACACTCGACCACATGGCCGGCCTCGGGACCGCGGGCGGCGCCCTCGGCCGCTGCCGCGACGTCGGGGTGACGACCGCGAACGCCGGCCTGGGCACCTGGCCCACCGATCTCCCGCCGCTGCTCGGCACCCCCATCGACCACGTCCTCGCGACGCGGTCCTGGATGCCCACCGGCTACAAGGTCGTCACCGACCTGGACGAGGCCGGCAGCGACCACCGCCCCGTCGTCGCGCAGCTCACCGTGACGGGCGCCTGACCCCGCACCGGGTTGGACGGCCCGCGACTTCGCGGGACAATGGCGGCATGGACGCACAGAAGGCACCCCGTGCCACCACGAACCGATCGACCACCCCCCGCTCGGACTCGTTCAAGGACTACATCTCGTCCCAGTGGGCCGATCGCGACGAGGTGATGCCCCCGGCGCGCGAGGAAGCCGCGTTCGCAGCCGTCCGCCGAGCTCGCCTCTCCGAGCTGCACCGCGGCGAGCGCCTCGTCGTCCCGGCCGGGCGCGCGAAGGTCCGCTCGAACGACTGCGACTACCCGTTCCGGGCGCACTCCGCCTTCGCGCACCTGACCGGCTGGGGCTCCGCCACCGTGCCCGGCTCGGTGCTCGTCCTCGAGCCCTCCGGCGACGGACACGAGGCCACGCTGTACTTCCGCGCCAGCGCCGGTCGCGAGTCGGACGAGTTCTACGCCGACCCCGAGATCGGGGAGTTCTGGACGGGACCTCGCCCCTCGCTCGCGCAGGTCGGCGCCGACCTCGACCTCGCCACCCGTGAGCTCGCCGAGCTGGACGCGGTGGTCGCCTCGTCGACCGGCGCCACACTCGTGCTCCGCGAGGCCGACCCCGAGCTGACCGCGCGCGTCGACGCCGTCGTCGCGGCCGCGGTCGACTCCGCCGGCCCGGACGAGACGGGCGCGGACGCGACCGCCGCCGACCCGTCGTCCGCCGCCGCCGTCGACGTCCTGGCCCGCGACGCGAGCGAGCTGCGCCTCGTCAAGGACGCGTGGGAGGTGGCGCAGATGCGGCAGGCGGTCGCCGTCACCGGCCGAGGCTTCTCGGACGTCATCGCGGACTTCGACGACATCGTCGCCCACCCTCGTGGCGAGCGCCTCGTCGAGGGCACCTTCAACCGTCGCGCCCGGGCCGACGGCAACACGGTGGGCTACGACACCATCGCGGCCTCCGGCGACCACGCCTGCGTGCTGCACAGGACCCGAAACGACGGCCCGGTCGCCGACGGCGACCTGATCCTGATCGACGCCGGCATCGAGCTCGACAGCCTCTACACCGCCGACATCACCCGGACGCTCCCGGTGTCGGGCCGCTTCAGCGACGTGCAGCGACTCGTCTACGAGGCCGTGCTCGAGGCCGCCGACGCCGCGTTCGCCATCGTGCGCCCCGGCATCGCGTTCCGCGAGATCCACGCCGCCGCGATGCAGGTCATCGCCGAACGCACAGCCGAGTGGGGCTTCCTGCCCGTCAGCGCCGCGGAGAGCCTCGAGCCCGACCACCAGTACCACCGCCGCTACATGGTGCACGGCACGAGCCACCACCTCGGCATGGACGTGCACGACTGCGCCGCGGCGCGCCGTGACCTCTACCTCGACGGCGTCCTCGAGCCCGGCATGGTGTTCACCATCGAGCCCGGGCTGTACTTCCAGCCCGACGACCTCACCGTGCCCGAGGAGTTCCGCGGCGTCGGCGTGCGGATCGAGGACGACATCCTGGTGACGGCCGACGGTGCCGAGAACCTCTCGGTCGGCATCCCGCGCACGGTCGCGGACGTCGAGGCCTGGATCGCGCGTCCTTAGCACCGCGCCCGTAGCGCCGCGCCCACGGGAAGAGCCCCGGTCCCCCTCAGGGGGCCGGGGCTCTCGCGTGCGCGGAGCGCGGGCCCCGCAGGAGGCGCGTGCCGGGCAGCTGCGTCAGTCGCGTCCCGCGCCGGGGCCCGGTTCCGTGTCGTCCGGGCCGTGTGCGCGTCCCGCGCCGTCCTCCCCGTCCGTCCGGTCCACCTCGCCTGCGGGACCGGCGACGTCGTCGCCGCGCCGTCGGCTCGTCACGAGCACGACGACCACGGCCACGAGGGCCAGCACGACGATGCCGATCCCGATGCCCACGACGAGGCCGAGGTTCGACTCGTCCGGGTCAGCACCCTGGGCGAGGGCCTCGCCGGTGGCGCCGTCGGTCGGGTCGGCCGAGGCCGACGGGACGGCTGCGCCCGTCGACTCCGCGCCTCCCGGCTCCGCCGAGGCCGTGGGCTGACCCGCACCGTCCGCGCCCGCCCCCTCGTCCGAGGTGTCGCAGGCGGGCCGGGTGGCGGCTCCCTCGGCGACGCTCGCCCCGGCGGGCGGCGCCCAGGTGAAGGGCAGCGACGCCGACACGGTGTGGCCGTCGGCCGAGACGGCCTGGTAGGTCATGGTGTAGTCGCCCGCCGCGCCGAGCGCGACCCCGGTGCTCAGCGTGGCCCCGCTGGTGGCCGAGCAGCCGTCCTCGAAGTGCCGCCCGGAGGCGTCGGTCACCTCGAGCACGTTCGACGAGCCGGTTCCCGACAGGTCGAGGATCACGTCGTTGAAGGTGATCGACGCCTCGGTCAGCTCGGCGGACTGCGTGCCGCCCTCGGCGGGCGTGCTGCTCACGACGTAGTCGTGTGCCGAGGCGGACGAGACCGGTGCGAGGGCGAGCAGGCCCGCCGCCCCGACGCCCACGACGCCGGCGACGAGAGCGGCACGGGACGGTCGCCGGCCGGCCGACGCCCGACCGGGCAGGGTCGAGGAGGCGCGGATCACCGGCGCTCCCCCGCCGCGTCCGTGCC
>NZ_CAUPYL010000200.1:0-4650 GCF_963515265.1 uncultured Frigoribacterium sp. | reverse complement strand
ATGAACCGCGAAAGAACGCGGTTCATCGTTCGGAACGCGGTTCGTGGGGCGGGGTGACGGGGGGAGGCGCGGCGCCCGACGGGCACCGCGCCTCCTGCGTCCAGGGCCGGGGTCGGCGTCAGTCGGGCAGCGGCGCCGCGTAGACGCGGAAGTCGCCCTTCTCTGCGTGCATCGTCCACAGGGTGTCTGCGAGCACGTCCGGCTCGTGGGCCGGGTCGCCGCCGCCGATGCCGAGCGGGATGATCAGCTGACCGACGTGGATGCCCTCGGACGCCAGCGCGCCGTGCAGCAGCTCGGCGTAGGCGCTCTCGCCGGCGAAGGCGACGGCCGTCCCGGTGACGCCGTCACGCGGACGCACCGCGCTCGCGCCGTTGACGAAGAGGAGCGTGCCCCCGCCGAGGCTGCGCATCCCGGGGATCACCTGGTGGGCCGCCGTCGCCGGGCCGTAGATCGAGAACTCGACCGGGCCGACGAGGTCGTCGGCGACCGTCTCGAGCACGGGACGCATGAACTCCTTGGCGGGGAGGGGGCTGTACTGCAGCACCTCGATCGGCCCGAGGCGGGAGGCGGCCTGCTCGAGCGCGGAGACGAGCGAGGGGCGGTCGCGCACGTCGGCGACGAAGCCGGCGGCCGTGTGGCCCTCGGCGACGAGGGTCGCGGCGAGCTCGTCGACCCTGGCCTGGTCTCGGGCGATCAGCGCGATGCTGAGGCCCTCGCGGGCGAAGCGGCGGGCGACGGCCAGGCCGAGGCCCTGGCCGGCGCCGATGATGGCTAGTGTGGTCATGGCCCGACCCTACGGAGGCCCGAGGAGGCGTGACGCGCCCTGCCAGGGAACGCTCGGGCGCCGCAGCCGCGGCAGTCCCGTTTTAGTCAAATGCAACAAAGTGGCCTAAAGATCCTGAGTCGCGAGCTCGCGCAGCAGCGCCGCCTCCTCGTCGGGGGTGAGGCCGGCTCGGCGGGGACGGCCGACCCCGCGCGTCACCTCGTCGTCGCGCACGCGTCGTATCGTCTCGGCGAGGGGGCGCGTCGTGCCGCCGGCGGCACGGAACGCCGCCGTGCTGCGCCGCGCGAAGCCGGACGCCTCGAGCGGCAGCCACAACGGCAGCGACCGGGGGCCCGCCCACCACCGCACGTCGTGCTCGAGCAACCAGGCGTCGTCGACCGGCACGAGCTCGGGGTCGGTGCCGGCCGCGAGCCGCGCCTCCTCGAGGACCTCGGCCAGGGGCACCGGCTCTGCGGCAGCGATGACCGGGCCGAGGAGGCGCTCACGGCCCGCCCGCACCACCCACGCTGCGAGGTCGGCCACGTCGATCACCTGCGCCCAGCGTCCCTCGGTCGTGGGCACGAGCACGCGGCCGCCGCGCAGCATCCGCGCGGGCCAGTGGCCGAACCGGTCGCTCGGGTCGCCGGGACCCACGACGAGCGAGGGCCGCACGACGAGGAGGCGGTCGCCCAGCCGGGCGGCGGAGGTGCGTTCCGCCCAGGCCTTCTGCTGCGCGTAGAGATCGGGAGCGGCGTCGTCGGGGCGCTCGCCGACCGCGACGAGCTCGGCGGACTCGTCGGCGCCCGGCTCGTCGTCGCGGGAGTGGACGCTGACGGACGAGACGAGGGTCCAGTGGCGGGCGCGTGCGGCCAGGGCGTCGAGCGCGCCCTCGACGAGGTCGGGCGGCGTCGCGAGCTCGACGACCTCGTCCCATTCGCGGTCGACGCGGGCCACCGCGTCGTAGGCGCCGGGGCGGGTGCGGTCTGACCGGACCAGCGCGGCTCCCTCGGGGGCGCCTCCTGCGCTGCCCCGGGCGAGGCAGGTGACGTCGGCTCCGTCGGCCACCGCCTGCCGCGCGATCTCGTGGCCGAGCCACCCCGTCCCGCCGAGCACCAGCACCTTGCGCATGCGGGCCAGTCTGCCGGATCCACGGGTTCACGAGCCGCGGGGACCGCACAGCGGACGGGCAGAGAGAGGGCACGGCCACCACGCAGGTGGCCGTGCCCGGGTCGATGTTGTCCGCATCTGAGCTTCACGGGCAGGGGAGCGGAGCAACACCGGCCGGTGAAGACGCATGGTGACGCCTTCGACCCGGTGGACGGTACGCGCTCCGACCCGTGCCCGTCCGCATCCCGGTCAGGGCCCGGTCGGCACCCGGACGAGCGGACGCGGGGATCGTGCACGACGCCCCCAGGCGGTCACGGTCTACCGTCGAGGACATGTCCGTCACCCTCCCTGCCCCTGGCCGCCTCGACGACCGCGCCGTCGTCGTCACCGGAGCGAGCTCCGGGATCGGCCGCGAGGCCGCCCGTGCCCTGTCGGAGCTCGGCGCCAGCGTCGCCGTCGTCGGCCGCAACCCGGACCGCACCCGCGCGGTCGCCGACGAGGTCGGCGGCACCGCCTACCTCGCCGACTTCGCCGACCTCGCCTCGGTGCGCTCGCTCGCCGACCAGCTCCTGGCCGACCTGCCCCGCATCCACGTGCTCGCCAACAACGCCGGGGCCACGATCGCGGAGCGTCAGCGCACCTCCGACGGCTTCGAGCTGACGTTCCAGGGCAACCACCTGGCGCCGTTCCTGCTGACCTCGCTGCTGCTGCCGCGCATGGTCGAGACCGCGGCCGACCACGCGCCGGGCACCGTCCGCGTCATCCAGACCTCGAGCGCCGGCAACCTCTTCGGCCGGGTCGACCTGGCCGACCTCGACGGCGACCACGAGCGCTGGTTCGGCGGGTTCCGCGCCTACGGCACCTCGAAGCTGCTCAACATCCTGTTCACGCGCGAGCTCGCCCGCCGTCTCGGCAGCACGGGAGTCGACGCGTTCGCGTTCCACCCCGGCTTCGTCGCCTCGGGCTTCGGCGGGAACGGCCCCGTCGCCACCTTCGCCAAGCGCGCGGCCGTGTCGACCGAGCAGGGCGCCGAGCCCCTGGTGCGGCTCGCGGCGGCGCCGACGGTGCCCGCGCCGAGCGGCAACTACTTCGACCGGCTCCGTGCGCCGGGCCGCGTCGCGGCGCAGGCCGGCGACCGCGACCTGATGCGCGACCTGTGGGAGCGGAGTGCCGACCTGCTCGGCATCCCGTCCGACCCGCTCGCCTGAGCGCCGCGCGCCGCGCTGCTCGGTGTTCCTCCTCATTCAGGAAGATCGGTCCTGCGTCCTGCGTCGTGCGGCGGGGGGAGTGCTGGTCCTGAGTCGTGCACGGATCAGGACGTCGCCGCCACGGGTTCCTGAGTCGTGCGGAACGACGCCCGTGCCGAGGAGGTGCGGGTCAGGCGAGCAGGGGCAGGCACAGCGGGGCGAGCAGGGGCAGGCGCCGCGGGGCGAGCAGGGACAGGCACAGCGGGGGAGGCGCGGGTCAGGTGATCCTGACCCGCGCCTCCCCCGTCCCTCGGGTCCGCACGTCGTCGACGAGGTCGACGCGGTGCGTCGGGCTCGGCAGGGCGCGCGGCGCGTCAGTACGCGACGGAGATGTGCTCGCGCCGGTGCGCCGGCGTCTCGATCTCGTCGACGATCGCCAGCGCGAAGTCCGCTCCGCTGACGGCGGAGGCGCCGTCCTCGTCGGTGAACGCGACCTCGCCGCCGACGCGGTAGCGGCCCAGCGCCTCACCGGGGGCGTACGCGCCGAACTGCATCGCGGGCGACACGAACGTGAAGTCCAGCGACTCGGCGCTGGCGAGCAGCTCGCTCAGCACCTCGTTCATCTGCAGCGCCTCGCCGGCGTACTCCGGCGGGATCTGGCCGGTCTCGGCCTGGCGCGGCCCGCCCTCCTCGAGGCGCAGCGAGCTGTAGCCGCCGACGACGACGAAGCGGGCGCCGCGCTGCTCGGCGAGGGCCGCGAGCTCGCGGTCGACCTCGACGATGCGTCCGTCGAGCTCGCCGCGGGGCGAGAGGCTCGAGACGACGACCTGGGCGTCGGCCACGGCGCGGGCGCGCACGTCGGCGTCGACGAGCGACCCGGTCTCGTAGCGGACACCCGCGACGCGGGCCTCCTCGGCGGGCACGCTGCGGCTGACCGAGACGACCTCGTGTCCGCGGCGCGCGGCCTCGGCGACGATCGCGCTGCCGGCGTAGCCGGTCCCTCCGACGACGGTGATGCGAGTCATGGCGTTCTCCTTCTGGTTCTTCTGTCCGTGGGGCTCCGCGGCTACGCTAGGTCCATTGGTCACTGATGGGAAGTAGGCACTTTTTGGTAACCATGACCAGTTCGAACGCTGCCCCGGCGGTCGCTCCCGCTCCTCCTGCGGGCGGTCCGCCCCCGCTCGACCCGTACGCCGCGGGCTGCCCGTCGCGCCGCCTGCTCGACCGGATCGGCGACCGCTGGACGGTGCTCGTCGTCGGCTCCCTCGGCGCGGGTCCGCTGCGCTTCTCCGACATCCGGAGGCGCGTCGAGGGCATCTCGCAGAAGATGCTGACGCAGACCCTCCGGGGGCTCGAGCGCGACGGGCTCGTCACCCGGACGGTCTTCGCCGAGGTCCCGCCGCGCGTCGTCTACGAGCTGACGGAGGCGGGCGAGACGCTGCGGACACCGCTGCGCGCCCTCGAGGAGTGGTCGATCGCGCACTTCGGTCAGGTCTCCGGCGCCTGGGCCGAGTACGACGAGAGGGCCGGCGGAGGCGCGGAGGGCTGACGCAGGCGGCCGGCGGCCGGCGGCCCGGCGGCCCCGGCCCCGGC
>NZ_CAUPYL010000199.1:0-4656 GCF_963515265.1 uncultured Frigoribacterium sp. | reverse complement strand
GGCGAGGGCAGCACCAGCGCGAGCGCGCCTCCTGCGCCCCCGACGCCGAGCAGGGCGACGAGGCCGAGGGTCAGGCCGAGGTGGCGGCGGGCCCAGGGGCGTCGTCGCGCCGGGGGCTCGGCGGCTGCGCGGCGCAGCACGTCCTGCTTCATCGAGACGAGCATGCGGTTCAGGTCGTCTCCGGTGGGGGGCTCAACGTCCATCGCGGATCACCGCCTTCCTCAGTCGTGTCCGGGTCCGGGAGACCCGTTGTGTCAGTGCGCCGACGCTCAGCCCGAGCAGCTTCGCGGCCTCGGCGTAGCTGCGTCCCTCGATCAGGCACAGCTCGCAGATCTGCTGGTCGACGGGGCTGAGCGCCTCGATCTCGGCGCGGACCCAGCGGAGCCGCTCGCGCGCCTCCCTTGCGTCGTCGTCGGCGGGGGCGACCAGCTCGGCGGGCAGCTCGTCCGCCTCGGTGCGCTGCCGCTTGCGCCTCAGGTTCATCGCGTGGTTGCGGCAGGCGACGAGCAGCCAGGGCAGCAGCGAGCCGTCGTGCAGCGTGATCTCGGCGGAGCGGCGCCAGAGGGTGACGAGCGTGTCCTGCACGATCTCCTCCACGTCCATCCTGCTGTCGGCCAGCGCCCACGCGTAGCGCGTCAGCGTCGGCGCCCAGCGGTCGAAGATCTCCGACAACGCCCGCTCGTCCCCGCCCGACGTGCGTCGGACGAGGTCGGAGTCGTTCTCCGTCGTCATGTCCATGTCTGCCCCCCTCACTACAGGAATGTCGCAGATCGCCGAGGTCTGACAGGAATCGTCGAGAAATCTCGGCACGTGTCGCCGAGGGCGGGTCTTCCGGGTCGAGGGCGGGTCGGCAGGTACCTGCCCTCGGCGGAGGCGACCCGCCCTCGAGCGTGGGCAGCAGGAGGCGCGGCGACGGCGGACAGCAGGAGGGGCGTCGCTAGCGGGCGAGCGCCGTGAGCTCTGCCCGCGTCGCGGCCCCGGCCTTGCGGAGCAGGTTCGAGACGTGGAACTTCACCGTGTTCTCGCTGATGCCGAGCGACTCGGCGACGGCGCGGTTGCGGGCCCCGGAGGCGACGAGCCGGAGCACGTCGCGCTCGCGGGGGCTGAGCGACACCGCCTCGTCGAGCGACCCCGGCTCGGGCGGCGGGTCGAGCGGCAGGCTCACCGTCAGGTCAGATCCCCAGCCGGGCGTCGACGACACTGACAGCGTCCCGTCGAGGGCCGAGACGCGCTCGGCGACCGGGCGCAGCGAGTCGTCGTGCGCGGTCAGCTCCCCGGCTCCGTCGTCACGGACGGCCATGAGCAGGTTGAGGCCGTCGCAGTCCCACTGGATCCGCACCCGGCGGGCGCGGCCGTCGTCGACGAGGGCGAGCACCGTGCTGCGGACGATCGTGCGGGCGGCGTGCGCGACCTCGCCCGGCAGGGCACGCCCGGTCGCCGGCGGCTCGACGAACTGGACGTCGAGCTCGCCGAAGCGGACCAGGGGACGCAGGTCGTCCCGGAGGCGCGCGAACGCCCCGACGACCGGCTCGAGCAGCAGGGAGCGCTGCTCGTCCGTCTCGGAGCGGAGCTCGACCACGGCCGCCGCGGCGACCTCGATGGCGACGGTGCGGGCGGCGCGGTCGTCCAGGCGGGCCGAGCGGAGGGTCGCGAGCAGCGACTCCAGGGTCAGTGCGTGCCGATCGAGCAACTCCGACACGGTGCGCGCGTGCCGGGCGACGACGGCGCGGCTCGCGGCCGAGGGCAGGTCAGGCACGGGCAGGTCGGGCACGACGTCACCCTACCCGGCCCCTACCCGCGCGCTCCTGCCTACCCGTTCGGGCAGGTGGCCCCGCCCCGACGGGCAGCGCACCCGAAGGTGCACGGGAGCAGGCTGGGAACCATGCCCGATGCAGACAGCACCTCCACCGCCTCCTCGGCCCCCGCCTCCTCGCCCGTCGACGCGCTCGAGCTGGTGCGGTCCGAGGTGGACCGTGCCGTGCGCGCGGTCGTCGAGACCGACCCTGACGGCCTCGACGCCGTGGCCGACCTCGTGTCCGGTGCCGGGCGCGTCTTCGTGCACGGCGCGGGCCGCTCCGGCCTCGCGCTGCGGATGACCGCGATGCGGCTGATGCACCTCGGCCTGACCGTGCACGTGGTCGGCGAGGTGACGTCCCCCGCGATCGGCGAGGGCGACGTGCTGCTGACCGCGAGCGGGTCGGGGACGACGAGCGGCATCGTCAGCGCGGCGGAGTCCGCGGTCGACGCCGGTGCCCGGGTCGCCGCGATCACCACGGCCGCCGACTCGCCGCTGGCCGGGGTCGCGACCGCCGTCGTGCTCGTGCCCGCCGCCGAGAAGCTCGACCGCTCGGGCTCCGCCTCGGCGCAGTACGCCGGCGGCCTCTTCGAGCAGGTCGTCGTGCTCGTCGGGGACGCGCTGTTCCACGCCCTGTGGCAGCGCTCCGGCCAGAGCGCCGACGACATGTGGCCCCGCCACGCCAACCTCGAGTAGCCGTCTGCTGCTCGTCCGACACGTCCCACCCCGAAAGAAGGAGCACCACATGAAGCTGCAGTTCGCCATGGACACCCTGACCACCGAGGCCGCCCTCGAGCTCGCCGCCGCCGCCGCACCCAGCGTCGACATCATCGAGCTCGGCACGCCGCTGATCAAGGCGGAGGGCTTCCGCGCCATCACCGCGATCAAGGAGGCGCACCCCGACAAGGTCGTGTTCGCCGACCTCAAGACGATGGACGCGGGCGAGCTCGAGGCCGGCGAGGCCTTCAAGGCCGGTGCCGACCTCGTCACCGTGCTCGGCGTCGCGGGCGACAGCACCATCGCGGGTGCGGTCAAGGCCGCGAAGGAGCACGGCAAGGGCATCGTCGTCGACCTGATCGGAGTGCACGACAAGGCCGCCCGCGCCAAGGAGGTCGTCGCCCTCGGCGCCGAGTTCGTCGAGATGCACGCGGGCCTCGACGAGCAGGCCGAGGACGGCTTCACGTTCGAGGCGCTGCTCGAGGCCGGCAAGGCCAGCGGCGTGCCGTTCTCGGTCGCCGGCGGCGTCAAGGCCGCCACGGTCGGCTCGGTGCAGGACGCCGGCGCCCAGGTCGCCGTCGCGGGTGCCGCGATCTACGGCGCCGACGACGTCGCGGGCGCCGCGCGCGAGATCCGCGCCGCGATCAAGTAGCGCGCCGCGAGTACTCCGAGGAGGCGCGGTGCAGGCAAGTCCTGCACCGCGCCTCCTGCGCGTGTCCGTGCACGTGACTCGATTCAGGAAGGGCGTCGTGACGCATCCTGATCCGTGCACGATCCAGGTCTCCTGGTCCCCCCTGTGCGCGACGCAGGAGCGATCTTCCTGGGTGAGGAGGGTGGGCTAGTGCACCAGCACGACGGCGAGCGTCGTCGGGGCCTCGTGGCCCGGCCACGTCGCGGACAGGACCTGCGTCGTGTCGTCGTGCACGCCTCCTGCGGCCTCGGCGAGGGAGGCGGGCGAGCCGCCGCCGTCGGGGGTGCGCGCGACCACGAGCGTGCACGATCCCGCGTCGACGACGGTCGCGCCGTCGACCGGGCGCGTGCCCCGCACCGAGGTCGAGGGGACGACGGCGTCGGGCGTGCCGCTGCCGACCACGACCATCGTCGCATCGCGGGGCACCCGTTCGCCGTCGGCCTTCAGCAGCACCTCGTCGGCCTGGCCGTCGCCCGTCAGCGCGGCCGCGATCGTCGCCGCGACGAAGACGGGGTCGCCGCAGCCGTCGTAGACCCAGCGCTCGCCGAGCACCGAGTGCTGCATCGTGCCGACCAGCAGGTCGTCGGCGCCCTCGAGCGGGGCGCCCCGGTAGGTCAGCGGCACCTGCAGCACGGGGCCGTCGCCGGCGCGGACGAGCAGCACCTCGACGCCGACCTCGCCGGCCGGGTCGTCGAGGCGGAACGCCGCGACCTTCTCGAGGGGCCCGGGGTCGCCCTCGAACCACGGCTGGCTCGGCGCCCAGGCCGCGAGGGCCTCGAGCTTCGACGGGACGAGTTCGGCCTGGTGGAGGAGTGCCATGCCGCGATCGTAGGGGGCACGACCGACGCCGGCCAGCGCGGGCCTAGCCTGGTGCGGTGACCGCGACCCCCTCCGCCGCCGGCCCTGACCGCCCCGCCGAGCCCGCGCCTCCTGCGCCCGGCACCTACCGCCACTTCAAGGGCGGCCGCTACGAGGTGATCGGCACGGGGCGGCACGTCGACACCGAGGAGGCGCTGGTCTTCTACCGCACGCTCTACGGCGACCGCTCGCTCTGGGTGCGTCCTGTGGCGCAGTTCGTCGAGCACGTGACGCGTGACGGCTGGGACGGGCCGCGGTTCGTCCGCGAGGAGCCGCAGCCGTCGCAGCCGGAGCCGCGCACCGAGCCCTAGCCGCCGCGGCCGGGGCCGCTCGTGCTCTCCTGTGACGGCCGGGGTGCGGACGGGCGGCGTCCCCCGGAACGGGGTCCTGCCGGTCCCCGAAGTGGGGGACCTCGACTCGTTGCCTGCCTCCAGGGGGTCCTCCACAATGAGGACTGCCGCGTCCCGACCCGCGGCGGCGCTGCCCGCGACTGAACCCGCGCACGAGGCGCCTCGCGCCCGGCTGACCGGGCGAGCTCCTGGAGTCACCCGTGCCCCGTCCCGACGCCCCTGCCCTCCCGCGCGCGCTCTGGCGC
>NZ_CAUPYL010000198.1:0-4741 GCF_963515265.1 uncultured Frigoribacterium sp. | reverse complement strand
CCCCGCCGGGGCCCGCCGGGGCGCCCCCCGCCGGGTCCTCTCTCAGCTCCCTGTGGGGGGGGGGGGTCCGGCCCCCCGCCCCCCCCCCCGCCCCTCCTTCGTCGATCGCGACGGGACCTGGGTCAGGGGGTCGGCGTGGCCGTCGACTCGGGCAGCTCGCCGGTGCTCGTGTCGCCGGTCGGCTGGCCCCCGGCGACCTCGGCCACGAACTGCGCGAACGCAGCGGCGTCGGTGGGCGAGCCCTGGTACTGCTGGCCGTTGACCAGGACGGTCGGCGTCGCGGACACCGCCGCGAGGTCGGAGTTCGGCAGCGGGTCGTTCAGGGCGCGCTCGGTCGCGGAGGCGACCCAGTCGGTGAACTCGCCGTCGGTGATGCAGGAGGCGACGGCAGGATCGTCGGCACCGGCGCCCTGGACCAGCGTCACCAGCTCGTCGTTCGTCAGGCCGGTCGTGTTCTCGGCCGGCTGCTGGGCGAACAGGGCGGTGTTGACGTCGAGCGCCGTGTCGGGCTGGTAGTTCGCGACGCAGGCCAGGGCGTTCGCCGACCGGGTCGAGTACTTCGACCCGAGGCTCGCGTTGTCGAGGAACCCGAGGGGGTGGATCTCGAGGTCGGCCGCGCCCTGCGTGACCCAGGTCTCGAGCTGCTCGGCGTTCGTGGTGTCGAACTGGCCGCAGTAGGGGCACATGTAGTCGAGGTAGACGACGATGCTCGGCTTCTCGGCCGTGCCGGCCGCGGACGGCGTGGGGGAGCCGTCGGCCGGCGTGGCGTCCGTCGTGACGGCGGAGACGGTCGTGCCGTCGCCCGAGAGCACGATGCCGTCGCTGGCCATGTTCAGGGGGCCGGGGCCCGCGGGCGCGAGCGAGCGCGTGATCACCAGGGCCACGACGGCGAGGATCGCGAGCACGCCCACGACGAGGCCGCCCTGCAGGGCCCACTTGTTGCGGCGTCGGCGCTTGGCCTCCGCCTCACGCGTGACACGGGCCTTCTCGCGGGCGGACTCCCGCCGTTCGCGCTTGGTCTCTCCTGGTCCGGCTGGTGGCGTCATGGTTCCTCGCTCGTCGGTGTCGGTGGCCTCGTCGACCCTCTCGCACCTCCCCATGGGGAGGCTGAGCGGCTCAGCGGAGCAATGTGGGCAGGAGGAGCGGGAACTGCACGAGGATCACCGTCGCGACGACGACGTAGTTCAGCACGGGCAGGATCCAGGAGAACGGCAGGAACGCCGCGGCGGCCCGCTGGAGCCGGCCGTGCGGCACGCTCACGCCGCGCGCGAGGCCCCACACGAGCAGGATCCAGAAGAGCGGGATGGTCACCGACCAGACGAGCATGCACCACGGGCAGAGCGCCCCGATGACGAAGACCGTCTGGGTGAACAGCCACGTGACGAACACCCAGGCCAGGAACACGCCCGCCGTGAAGGCGACCCAGAACCACCGGGCGAACCGCGCTCCAGCGAGCAGCCCGACGCCCACGGCGACGGGCGCCGCGAACCCGACGAGTCCGAGGATCGGGTTGGGGAAGCCGAACAGCGAGGCCTGCCAGCTGTTGATGACGGGCGAGCAGCCGACGAACGGGTTGACGTCGCAGCCGAGCGAGGCCGTCGGGTCCTCGAGCAGCCGGAACTTGTCGACGGTCAGCGCGAACGAACCGAGCAGCCCCACGAGCCCGACGATCACCAGGAGGACGGCGGGGACGACGACGGGTCGACCCGTCGACGGGTGGGTTCGCTGAGGCGCTCTCTGCTCGGTCACGACGACGATCATCTCACCGTCCCGATCGTGGTCGGAGGTGAGGCGTGCGATAATCGAGCCAGTCGCGGGGCGTGAGTCCCGGGATCAAGACTTTCCGGGCCGTGCTGCACCGCGGGGCCGTCGGCAGGTCGGCCTCCACGAGTGGCCGTCCTCGCGGGCGGGCACCGTCAGGTGGCAGCTAGATCCGGGCCAGGGCGCAGTCGCCCACCGCCGGACAGCCAGTTCCGGACAGAGCAACGAAGAACCTGACGTCGACGAACGACATCCGGGGAGACGCCCGCAGAGACGGGCGCCGGCTCCGGCTGACCGAACGCGACGTCGCTGACGATGCGCGCCGTGAGAGGGCGCGGTGGTCGCAGGCAGGTGCACGGCGCCTCCCGGCCACGACACGAGACCACCCGGCGACGGCGATGCCGACGGCGGGTCGAGGAGCACACCAGCAGTGGTGGACAAGAACGACAACGACAGAGACGGCCAGCCGAAGAAGAAGAGGGGCCTGTTCGCCGGGCTCCTGTCGCGCCAGGTGCCCGCACCGGCGACGACCGCGCGCCGCGCGCTCGGCACCGCCCCCCACGACCGGAACGACGACGCCCAGGAGGCTTCCCCCGTGACCACCGAGAAGGAGGTCGGGGCCGAGGCCGCGACCAGCAGCATCGACACCGCCCGCCCCGCCCAGCCCGAGGCCGTCGTCGACACCGAGGCCGTCCAGGCCGACATCGCCGCCGTCGCGCCGCCGCGCGCAGAGGCTCCTGCGGACGACGCGGGCGACGTCTCCGCTGCCGAGTCGGGTCCCATCCCGGCCCAGCTCACCACGACGAGCCTGATCTTCCACGCGCCCGAGATCCTCCCCCTGCCGGCCCGGCCGGGGCGTCGTCGCCACGACGACGAGTGGGACGACCGCGACGACGACGACCGCGACCAGCGTGACGACGACCGCGACGACGACGACCGCGACGAGCCCCAGCGCGGCACCTCGCGCCGTCGCCAGCGCGGCCGCTCGCAGGACAGGGAAGAACGCGACTCCGAGCAGCGCCAGGGCGGCGACCGCGGCGACCGTCGCGAGCGGCCGCAGCGCCAGGTCGAGCTCATCACCGAGCCGCAGCGAATCAAGGGCTCGACCCGTCTCGAGGCCAAGAAGCAGCGCCGCCGCGACGGTCGTGACGCCGGCCGCCGCCGCACCGTCATCACCGAGGCCGAGTTCCTGGCCCGCCGCGAGAGCGTCGACCGCAAGATGATCGTCCGCTCGTCGGGCGACCGCATCGAGATCGGCGTGATGGAGGACGGCACGCTCGCCGAGCACTACGTCGCCAAGGCGCAGAACGTCTCGCTGATCGGCAACGTCTACCTCGGTCGCGTCCAGAACGTGCTCCCGAGCATGGAGGCGGCGTTCGTCGACATCGGACGCGGCCGCAACGCCGTCCTCTACTCGGGCGAGGTCGACTGGGACTCGCTGTCGAACGGCAACCAGCCGCGCCGCATCGAGCTCGCGCTCAAGCCCGGCGACCGCGTGCTCGTCCAGGTCACGAAGGACCCGGTGGGCCACAAGGGCGCCCGTCTCACGAGCCAGATCTCGCTGCCCGGCCGCTACCTCGTCTACGTGCCCAACGGCTCGATGAACGGCATCAGCCGCAAGCTGCCCGACACCGAGCGCGCGCGCCTCAAGAAGATCCTGAAGGAGGCGCTGCCCGAGAACGCGGGAGTCATCGTCCGCACCGCGGCCGAGGGCGCCACGGAGGAGCAGCTCACCCTCGACATCACGCGCCTCACGAACCAGTGGGCCGACATCAGCAGCAAGGTCGAGGCCGGCAACGCCCCGGCGCAGCTGCACTCGGAGCCCGACCTGCTGATCAAGATCGTCCGCGACGTCTTCAACGAGGACTTCCACGAGCTCGTCATCGACGGAGACGACGCCTACGACACCCTCCAGTCGTACCTGTCGGCCGTCGCGCCCGACCTGCTCGACCGCGTGAAGCGCTACGAGGGCGACCGCGACGCGTTCGACGAGCACCGCCTCAACGAGCAGATCGAGAAGGCGCTCGACCGCAAGGTCTGGCTGCCCTCCGGCGGCTCGCTGGTCATCGACCGCACCGAGGCCATGACGGTCGTCGACGTCAACACGGGCAAGTTCGTCGGCTCCGGGGGAAACCTCGAGGAGACGGTCACGAAGAACAACCTCGAGGCCGCAGAAGAGATCGTCCGCCAGCTGCGCCTCCGCGACATCGGCGGCATCATCGTCGTCGACTTCATCGACATGGTGCTCGAGTCGAACCGCGACCTCGTGCTCCGCCGACTGGTCGAGTGCCTCAGCCGCGACCGGACCAAGCACCAGGTCGCCGAGGTCACCTCGCTCGGTCTCGTGCAGATGACGCGCAAGAAGCTCGGCCTCGGCCTGGCCGAGTCGTTCGCCGAGGCAGGCAGCGCCGCACGCGTGCAGGAGCAGCAGCCCCGCAAGGGCCAGGAGCAGCGCCGCCGTGGCGGGGCCCAGGCAGGCAAGCAGGGCGGCTCGGCCGGCGCCTCCGGCGGTCAGGGTCGCGGCTCGGCCGGCCAGGGCGGCCAGGCGGGCTCGTCGGCACACCCGACGACCGGCACGCACGCCATCACCGACGACGTGAAGAACGCGCTCTCGCGCATCGCGGCGTCGACCATCGCGCACGCCGAGGACGGCGACCGGCCGGCCGACAGCGACAGCGCCGCCACGGCTGCGGCCGCGGTCGAGGCCGCCATCGACGCCGCCGCGGCCTCGGTGTCGTCCACGCGACCCGACGAGGCGCAGGACGACTCGTCCGACGAGCCGCGTCGCAGCCGTGGCGGCCGCAAGGGCCGTCGTGGCTCGCGGTCCCGTGACTCCGAGCAGGGCGAGCAGCAGGGCGGACAGCGCGACGCGCAGGCCGACGACCAGCAGGCCCGCGAGACGGCCCCGGTCGTCGAGGCGCCGACGTCGGCACCCGTCGTCGAGGCTCCGGCCATCGAGGCTCCGGCCGCCGACGTCGCC
>NZ_CAUPYL010000197.1:0-4744 GCF_963515265.1 uncultured Frigoribacterium sp. | reverse complement strand
GAGCACGGGGCGGCGGGTCGTCGTCGCCTGCGGCGGGCGGGCGCCCGCCCGCCGCGGGGCACGGCGACCCGCCGACTCCCCGACCACGGTCTGCGACGCCGCGCTCACGGCGCAGTGTCGGTGGTCCGGAGCAGGATGGTCCTCACGATGACCGACATCCTCGAGCGCTTCTCCCCCGCGACCCGCGAGTGGTTCCGGGGCGCCTTCGCGGCGCCGACGCTCGCGCAGCAGGGGGCGTGGCAGGCGATCAGCGAGGGCGACGACGCCCTCGTCATCGCGCCGACCGGCTCCGGCAAGACCCTCGCGTCGTTCCTCTGGTCGATCGACACGCTCGCGAGCGGGCCGCCGCCCGAGGTGAGAGAGCACCGCACGCGGGTCCTCTACATCTCGCCGCTCAAGGCGCTGGGCGTCGACGTCGAGCGCAACCTGCGCTCGCCCCTCGTCGGCATCACCCAGACGGCCCGCCGGCTCGGCATCGACGCACCCGAGCTCACGGTGGGGGTGCGGTCGGGCGACACCTCGTCCGGCGACCGCCGCCTCCTGCAGCGCACCCCGCCCGACATCCTCATCACGACCCCCGAGTCGCTCTACCTCATGCTCACGTCGGCGGCGCGCGAGAACCTCAAGGGCGTGCACACCGTCATCGTCGACGAGGTGCACGCGGTCGCCGCCACGAAGCGCGGCGCCCACCTCGCCCTGTCGCTCGAGCGGCTCGACGCGCTGCTCGAGAAGCCCGCGCAGCGCATCGGGCTGTCCGCGACGGTGCGCCCGCCGACCGAGGTGGCCCGGTTCCTCTCCGGCCGCAAGCCCGTCACGATCGTGAACCCGCGCTCGGAGAAGACCTTCGACCTGCGCGTCGTCGTGCCCGTCGACGACATGACCGAGCTGGGCACGGCCGCGCCGCTCGAGGGCTCCGCCGCGGGCAGTGCCCCCCAGGGCTCGATCTGGCCCCACGTCGAGGAGGGGATCGTCGACCTGATCCTCGACCACCGCTCGACGATCGTCTTCTCGAACTCGCGTCGGCTGGCCGAGCGGCTCACCGCGCGCCTCAACGACATCTACCTCGAGCGCACGGGCGCCGACGTCGAGACCCGGGCCGCCGCGCTGCAGGCCGCCGACGAGGCGCGGGGCGAGCTGGTGCCCGCCGGTGCCGTCCCCGAGATCGCGGAGGGCGCCTCCGGCGGCTCCGACACCTCGGACTCGTCCACCGTGGTCGACCCCTTCGCGCCGTCCGCACCGACGAACCCGCCCCGCAACCCAATGGTGGGAGGCGGCGCACCGGCCCAGCTGATCGGCGGCAGCGGGCAGACCCAGGGCAGCGAGCCGCTGCTCGCGCGGGCGCACCACGGCTCCGTCTCGAAAGACCAACGAGCGATCATCGAGGACGACCTGAAGAGCGGACGCCTCCGCTGCGTCGTCGCGACCAGCTCGCTCGAGCTCGGCATCGACATGGGCGCGGTCGACCTCGTCGTCCAGGTCGAGTCGCCGCCGTCGGTCGCCAGCGGGCTGCAGCGCGTCGGACGGGCCGGGCACCAGGTCGGCGAGATCAGCCGGGGCGTGATGTTCCCCAAGCACCGAGCCGACCTGATCCACTCGGCCGTCGCCGCCGAGCGGATGGTGGCGGGCCTGATCGAAGAACTGCGCGTGCCGACGAACCCCCTCGACGTGCTCGCCCAGCAGACCGTCGCGGCCGTCGCCCTCGACGAGATCGACGCCGACGAGTGGTTCGAGACCGTGCGCCGCAGCGCCCCGTTCGCGACCCTGCCGCGCTCGGCCTACGACGCGACGCTCGACCTGCTGAGCGGCAAGTACCCCTCCGACGAGTTCGCCGAGCTGCGGCCCCGTATCGTCTGGGACCGCGTGCACGGCACGCTCACCGGTCGCCCGGGCGCCCAGCGGCTCGCGGTCACGAGCGGCGGCACCATCCCCGACCGCGGCCTGTTCGGCGTCTTCATGGTCGGCGAGAAGGCCGCCCGCGTCGGCGAGCTCGACGAAGAGATGGTGTACGAGTCCCGGGTCGGCGACGTCTTCGCCCTCGGCGCGACCAGCTGGCGCATCGAGGACATCACGCACGACCGCGTGCTCGTCTCCCCTGCCTACGGGCAGCCGGGTCGTGTCCCGTTCTGGAAGGGCGACGGGATCGGCCGTCCGGCCGAGCTGGGCCGTGCGATCGGGGGCTACATCCGCGAGCTCGCCAGCTCGTCGACGGACGACGCCACCCGACGGGTCACCCAGGGCGGGCTCGACGAGCGCGCGGCCCGCAACCTGTTGGCCTTCGTCACCGAGCAGCGCGAGGCGACCGGGCACGTGCCGTCCGACACGACCCTCGTCGTCGAGCGCTTCCGGGACGAGCTCGGCGACTGGCGGCTCGTCCTGCACTCCCCCTACGGCATGCAGGTGCACGCGCCGTGGGCCCTCGCGATCTCGGCCCGCATCCGCGACCAGCTCGGCGTCGACGGCGGCGCGATGGCGGCTGACGACGGGATCGTGGTGCGCATCCCCGACACCGACGCCGAGCCTCCGGGGTCGGAGCTCTTCCGGTTCGAGGGCGACGACCTCGACGCGATCGTGACGGAGGAGGTGGGCGGCTCCGCGCTGTTCTCCTCCCGCTTCCGCGAGTGCGCGGCCCGCGCGTTGTTGCTGCCCCGGTACAACCCCGGCCGTCGCTCACCGCTCTGGCAGCAGCGCCAGCGGGCGTCGCAGCTGCTCGACGTGGCGCGCAAGTACCCGCAGTTCCCGATCGTGCTCGAGGCCGTGCGCGAGGTCCTGCAGGACGTCTACGACCTGCCCGCCCTGATGAGCCTCACCCGCGAGCTCGAGACCCGCGCCGTGCGCGTCGTCGAGGTCGAGACCGAGGTGCCCTCGCCGTTCGCCCGGTCGCTGCTCTTCGGCTACGTCGCCGCGTTCATGTACGAGGGCGACTCGCCGCTGGCCGAGCGCCGCGCGGCCGCCCTCTCGCTCGACTCGACCCTGCTGCAAGAGCTGCTCGGCCGGGCCGAGCTCCGCGAGCTGCTCGACGCCGACGTCATCGACCAGCACGAGCTCGAGCTGCAGCGACTCGCTCCCGACCGCCGCGCCCGCGACATCGAGGGCGTCGTCGACCTGCTGCGCCTGCTCGGGCCGCTGACCACCTCCGAGATCGTCGACCGGAGCTGGCTGGCGACGACGGCCGGCAGCGCGGCGACCCCCACGGCAGGGGCCGGGGCCGAGGCCGAGAGCGACGCGGGCGACGATGCAGGCGCCGTGGCAGGCGACACCGTGGCAGGCGCCGTGGCAGGCGACACCGTGGCAGCCGAGTCCGCAGAGTCGGCGGAGGGACGCACCAAGCTCGAGGCGGCGCTCACCGACCTCGTCCGCTCGAACCGCGTGCTGCGCTTCACCCACGGCGGCACCGAGCGCTGGGCCGGCATCGAGGACGCGTCGCGCCTGCGCGACGCCCTCGGCGTCGCCCTGCCGATCGGCGTGCCCACGGCGTTCGTCGAGCCGGTCGACGACCCGCTCGGCGACCTCGTCGGTCGCTTCGCGCGCACCCACGCCCCGTTCACGCCGCAGATGGTCGCCGACCGACTCGGTCTCGGCACGGCGGTCGTCCTGGACACGCTGCGCAAGCTCGGGGTGCAGCGGCGCGTCGTCGAGGGCGAGTTCCGACCGCAGCAGCAGGGCAGCGAGTGGTGCGACTCCGAGGTTCTCAAGCGGCTCCGCAGCCGGTCGCTCGCGGCGTTGCGGCACGAGGTCGAGCCGGTCGCGCCCGACACGCTCGGCCGCTTCCTCCCGGCCTGGCAGCACGTCGCCACCGGCACCAAGGGCTCGGGGCTGCGCGGGCTCGACGGCGTGGTGCAGGTCGTCGACCAGCTCAGCGGGGTCGCGTTGCCTGCTTCCGCCTGGGAGACGCTCATCCTCCCCGCCCGCGTCACCGACTACGGCCCCGGCATGCTCGACGAGCTGACGGCGACCGGCGAGGTCATCTGGTCGGGCTTGGGCAGCCTGGCCGGGAACGACGGCTGGGTCAGCCTGCACCTCGCCGACGGTGCGCAGGTGACGCTGCCCGAGCCGCTGGGCACCGACACCGACGAGCTGCAGCGCGAGGTGCTCGGCGCGCTGGCCGGCGGTGGGGCGTACTTCTTCCGGCAGCTCTCCGACGCCGTGGGCAGCACCGACGACGCGGCGCTCGTCACCGCCATCTGGGACCTCGTCTGGGCCGGACAGATCACCAACGACACGTTCGCGCCGCTGCGCACGCAGGTGAGCGGCAAGGCTTCCCGTCCCCGCACGCCGACCCGGTCGCGGTCGTCGTACCGCAGCCGAGGGCGGGTGACGATGCCGCGCCAGGCCGGGCCGCCGACGGTCGGCGGGCGCTGGTCGCTGCTGCCCCTGGCCGAGCCCGACGCCACGGTGCGCGCCGCGGCACAGGCCGAGATCCTGCTCGAGCGACACGGCGTCGTGACGCGCGGCGCCGTGATGAACGAGGGCGTGCGAGGCGGCTTCTCGACCGTCTACAAGGTGCTGAGCGGCTTCGAGGAGACGGGCCGGGCCCGCCGTGGCTACTTCGTCGAGGGCCTGGGCGCCGCCCAGTTCGCGACCGGGCCGACGGTCGACCGGCTGCGGTCGTTCGTCCGCGACGAGACCGACCGCCGCGACGACGACGCCCTCGCGTCGGCCGGGCGCGGGCGCGAGATCCCGGTCGTGACCCTGGCCGCGACCGACCCCGCGAACCCCTACGGAGCCGCCCTGCCCTGGCCCGGGC